>JBJKOR010000001.1:0-1861 GCA_046707185.1 Anaerolineales bacterium
CCCCAGGATAACTCACGCGTAAACTACTCCCTGAAGAAATCTGATAACTCCCCTCTCTTGTCCCCCCAATAGAGACAGTCACATTTCCGGGTACTTCATATGTGGTTGAAGCTTGTGTTGTTGTGCCTAGATATGTGACTGATCCGACAAAGGTATAGGTTCCTGCTACATTCCCAACTGTCCCATTGTCTGCGACTGAATACCCCCCATTTAAAATTGTCACGGATTGTTGCAAATCAACAATTGTGTTTCCGTTTGGATCTGTGACTACCCATCTCAAACCGGCTGGTTGTGAAGTCCCCGTAGTATTACTGACATTTATTATCCACTGTATAGGATCCCCGGCGTTGAATGCGGTTTTCTTTACATAATTTCCATCGCCAGTCAAAACTCCTGTAATTTGAACATTGCTCACATCTGATGGAGAGTTAATGAGTAATGGCTTCTGGACTGATCCAGACAACGATGAATTCGGATTGACCAAAGGATGCGAAGTTAGCGCTGCAGGAGGCGTGGGTGTTACCGTAGTTTCTCCTTGGGCGCTCGCGGCCAAGCTCCTGCTAAAGTCAAAACCGAATAACACGAAACCGCTCAGAAATATTATACCGAGCAGTCGGCACATTGATCGAAAAGAAAATGCTTTTTTCATACCAACATCTCCAACGTTACTATACAGTTTCTAGCGTATCACAATTCCATAATAAAAGGATTGAATGTAAAGTGAATGCAAAGTGATCAACATGGTAAGACGCCATTCGGCTGCCCGCTGCTCACTTGGCGATCCTCCTTATTTTAAGCTTTGGCAACTTCCGAATCTTAATCTATCCTTATACTGCAACGATGCGGCAAAAGAACTTTATCTACATCTGCATTACCAATTCCAGCGCATCCTGCCAGTTCGGCATGTTCATCCCAAAGGTTTCAAAGAACGAATCGCAATCCAATGCTGAGAAGAGCGGTCGCGGGGCAGGCGTGGGAAACTCAGAGGTCGGAACGGGCAGGATTTCCTTCGCTTTCTGTTCATACCGCTTCGGATCAAGTTCCACGATTCGTTTCGCCCATTTGAACCGACTGGCATAGCCATCTCCGGCAAGATGATAAAGGCCTTTGCGCTCCTGGATGTATTCAACGCCTCGAGCTAGAACCAGGACAGTGGTTTGCGCCAACATACGCGCCCAAGTGGGATTGCTGATCTGGTCATCCACAATGCGCAAGGTTTCATTCTTGCGAGCCCATTGCAGAACTTTGGTGACAAAGCTGTCGCGCCGCAGACTATAGACCCAGGCTGTACGCAGGATCAGGTATGCACCCCCTACTGCCTGAATAGCCTGTTCCCCGCCCAATTTGCTGGCACCGTAAACATTTAATGGATGTGTGGCATCGCTCTCCACGTAAGGGGAGCCTTTGGTCCCATCGAACACGTAGTCGGTGGAATAATGAATCAGCGTGGCACCCGCTCTCTTCGCCTCCTCCGCCATCACCATCGGGGCTGTGGCGTTGATGGCAAAAGCCAGGTCGCGTTCGCTTTCGGCTTTGTCCACCGCGGTATAGGCTGTGGCATTGATTATGACATCCGGCGTTAAACCGCGAACGATTTCTCGCAAACTGTCAGGCTGCGCCAGATCGATCTCAGGATAATCCACCGCTTTCACTTTTCCCAATGGAAGGAGACAGCGCTGAAGTTCCCAACCCAGTTGGCCGATTTTTCCCAACAATAAAATGTTCATCATCTTTCTTCCAGCAAATTGAGCAGATACTTGCCGTAGGAGTTATTGATGTCCTGGGCAAGGCGGCGTAATTGAGTCGAATCGATATACCCCATCCGATACGCGATTTCCTCCGGAGAAGAAATCATCAATCC
>JBJKOR010000002.1:0-2083 GCA_046707185.1 Anaerolineales bacterium
CGCCGCTGATCGTGACCGTATATCCTTGCGGATCGGAGGCCGTGAGAGACAATTGTGCGCCTGCCAAACACCAGCCGTTGGTTCCCGGCCACGTGCAGAGCAGGGTTCCCGTGATCGTGGGAGGCTGATTTCCGCCTCCGCCGCATCCTGTACCACAGCAATAATGGTGCCACTTGTGGCAGCACAATTGATTGGGGTTTCCACAGTAGTACCAGCCATCGCAGTACTGGCACTGTCCATTACTATTGTGGCCTTCATGTTATCGGCCTCTACCATTCCGGGTCCGGCCGGATTGAGCGTGTTCGCACCCGTCCATGAATGCCATTTCGCAAACGAGATCGCCAGCACGACGAGCATGGCGAATCCAAAAGTCCAATAGGGCAAGTTGGCGGCGCTCGGTTTTTGCTTTTTCATGATCCCTCTCAAAATCTATGCAAAAGGATAAAGTTTTTTTCTTTCTGGGGCTTGTGGAGATTATGCCCCCAAGGTCATTTATATAAATTTTACTGCGCTATGTTAAATTCTGTATAGTGACAATCGTCATTTTTTACATCATGGGCAGATTCTGAGACCTTGTTCGCTCGGATCGTCCAATCGCGCTCCATGCCATCCATCTAACTTTCGCCAGGTCTTCCTCAACAAAAGCGCGGAAGAACCGAAAAAGTTGAGGGAGAATTCAAAAGCCATACTATAGATATGCTGAGGCACTTCTTGCCGATTTCTTCTCATCCCGGGGAAAAGTGGTTAAGATGAGGGATCGAAAGGAGTTAGCGATGGTCAGTACGATGCTTGCGAAAGAGCGTAATACATTTAGCACCTTGGAAATTGTAGATGTGCAAAACGGAGTTCGAACTATGCTCAAGGAGTTCGATTACGTTATCGAAGCCCCCAATTGGACGCGTGACGGCAAGTATTTGATTTATAACAGCTTGGGGCGGATGTATAAATATGAAATCCTGACCGGGGAGATAAATGAAATAAAAACGGCGTTCGCGGTTGATTGCAATAACGATCACGTTCTCTCCCCAGATAACATGCAAATTGCTGTTAGCCATTTCACGGCTGAAGATAGAAAATCGAGAATCTACGTTTTACCTTTTGCAGGCGGCGAGCCAAGATTGGTGACAGAGAAAGGTCCAAGCTATTTACATGGCTGGTCGCCGGATGGAATGACTCTGGCCTATTGCGCCGAACGCAGCGGCCAGTACGACATTTATACGGTCTCAGTCAACGGAGGCAGGGAGACTCAACTGACGAATTTATCCGGCTTGGATGATGGCCCCGAATATTCGCCATCCGGTCAGCATATCTGGTTCAACTCGACGCGCACAGGCTCGATGCAGGTTTGGCGTATGGAAACGGATGGCTCCAATCCGGTTCACATGGTGAAGGAAGATGCCAACTGCTGGTTCCCGCATATTTCACCGGACGGGAATTGGGTGTCCTATGTTGTGTACAACAAAAACGATGCCGCGGCAGGCGATCATCCAGCTAATAAAAATGTCGAGATTCGTCTTGTTCCTGCCAGTGGCGGAGAATCCAAAACTATTGTGAAATTATTCGGCGGACAGGGAACCATGAATGTCAACTCGTGGTCACCCGATAGCCGCAGGTTGGCATTCGTTTCTTATCGCTTGAAGCAGTGATGCAAAACCACACTCGCCAGTTGGCATCGAAAAATCACTTAATTTCATGTCGTTGCGAGGAGTGGCATGAAGTGCCACGACGAAGCAATCTCCTGATTAAAAGAATGAGATTGCCTCGTGGCGCCAAGGCGCCACTTGCAACGACATAACAGTCGTTAAAGAACATGCTGATATCTCTTAAGAAGGAGAATTGAAAATGATAAAGCTCGTAAAAACTGCCGTGATCGGTTGCGGAAAGATCAGCGATGCGTATTTCAATACGATGATCAATAAGTTCAAAATATTGGACGTGGTGGGATGTTATGACAGGCACGTGGAGAAAGCACAAAGGACGTCCCAGAAATATGGGATCAAATCGCTTAGTTTGGAAGAGATTCTATCGGACGATTCGATTGAGATCGTCCTAAATCTGACGACACCGGTGTCACATTATTCAG
>JBJKOR010000003.1:0-1919 GCA_046707185.1 Anaerolineales bacterium
GAATAAGAAGGGGCGTAGGATGAAGCGGGCAGGTTGATCACTTGGCCAGGGTAGATCAAATCGGCGTTCCAAATCTGCGGGTTGACAGCCAGAATCTGGCTGACCGTAAAACCATTGCTTTGGGCGATACTACCAAGACTATCTCCCCAACGAACGGTATAGGTGTTACCCGCCACATGTCCTGCGTATGCAGGTGCAACTGTTCCTCCCGTTGGAATGTAAATAACCTGTCCAGCCCACAGCCAACTGCCCAAACCCGGATTCGCGGCTTGAATTGCCGCGACGGTAGTACCGCACAGCGCCGCGAGGCTGCTCAGCGTATCGCCCCATTGGACAACGGCATAGGTGTTACAACCACTCGATGCTGCTGCGCTGCTCGTGGATGCAAAAGAAGCAATCACTAACGCGCCAATTACCAACCATTGAAACATTCTCTTCGTCATTGCAGTCTCTCTTTTCTTTTCTTTCATGCATTGACATGAAAAAAAACGGCCTAAAAACGGTGGAATTTATGGCTAATATACAACAAATGTTCCATATAGACAAGGATTTGATAGGGTACTTTTCTCCCATGCGGATGCCAATCTTGTATCCCTGTTTCTGGCTATAACTTATAGTTTTGGGATATGGAGTGAAGTGACGAGGAAGAAAAGATGAGCCGACGAGATGAAAAGTGACGCGTAAAAGTGCATCAAAGCACTTTTATCTAAATGTGGGTCTGAAATTTTATTGGCTCTTTTTCCGTATATCAGTTCTCTTGGCTTGTTCTTTAACGCTCCATGCAGGAGTTGAATTTTCTAGAAAATCTTTCAGATTTGAACCATAAGCCAGTGCTTGAGAATAAATTGAACGATAATTCCATTCATCAAATCGTCTGGCACGTCTCCAAGTTAGAATGCTAACGCCTATCGCCAGTAAGCCAAGAAGGATATGATAATAAGAATTGGTTTGTAGAATAAACTCCATGAGTTGTAATGCAGCATAGAGAAGTGACCCGAAGCTTAAGTTTCGCATCATTAATGCTTCTGCTTTGTGTCGGTCGGTTTCTCCGATTTCCCCATTACGGACTCGCAAAACTTCCTGATAAATTGACCATTCACTATGATTGAATTCAACAGTCATTCCTGCACGTGACATACGACGTCTTATTTTTGTTAGTGCCTGATCAGGTACATTACTATAAAGCCAATTATCAAACAGATAACCGCGGACAATTTCTATAATATTCCCCAAGACGTATGCTAACACTAGTATAAGTGTACCTGTTATTAGATTGATGCTTGATTGTCCACCCTGTGCCAACACGGATATGTCAATATACTTCTGGCCAAAGATTCGCAAAACTTCATTGCCAATATATAGGTATAACAATCCGGGAATGAGATATGAAAATAAGTCGTAAATACCTAATGTAATGGACATACTTCACTCCTCTTCTACATCAATTCATTTACCTACATTTGACCACTCAACAGTTTTTGGATCACAATGACATCTCAACTTGGTTCTTCTTCGCCAAGGAACATCTTATCCACGCCGCGGTCGATCTCCCACGGATAGACGATATAAGCGTCCGTGACCGCCGCGTAATAATCGGGGCGGACGGAGCCGAATAGATTTCGATAAGGATTGAAATGCAATACGCAGGTGTCGGGGAATCCGCCCGCGGCAGAGACGCGATTCTTCACCGCTGTGATCGTGCGTCCTGAACCCCACACATCGTCCACGATCAAGGTCGGGCGGCCGCGCAGTTTATCCTCCGCAGGGAATTGAATGAACTCGGGCCAGGCCATCAGCGGCGCTTTGCGGCTTTCTAATTGAGCCGGGAAATCCACCGCGGCGGTTAGGATGTGCGTGATGTCCATGGCTTCAGCCAGCATCCCGCCGGGGATGATGCCGCCGCGCGTGATCATGACCAT
>JBJKOR010000004.1:0-9652 GCA_046707185.1 Anaerolineales bacterium
TGGGATTATGCGCCCAATCCGTTTTTGTATAGAATGTATTCTGAAATCATCCCGCGCGTGTTGGATGTAATGCGCGCTCGAGGCAAAGAAAGAACGCGCGAAACGCTTAGTTAAGTGATGACCGCAAAGGCGCTAAGGACGCGAAGAGAAAAAACAGAAAAACTTAGCGCGCTTCGCGTCTTCGCGGTTTTCTCGGACTCGCGTTAAGCAGAGAGGATGTGAAGATGAATCTTCAAAAGAAAGATATCGAGCAAGTCGCTTCGGAAATTGTTGATGCAACTCTCAAAGTACATAAAGCGTTAGGCCCCGGACTTTTGGAATCGGTGTATCAGCAATGTTTAGCGCACGAACTTCGCAAGCGCGGTCTTGAAGTTGAGACCGACGTTGTTTTGCCAATTATGTATGATGGTATTCAATTAGATGCTGGCTATCGGCTCGACATGCGAATCGAAAAGATGATTATCATCGAAAATAAAGTGGTTGAAAAGATTTTGCCTGTGCATGAAGCGCAATTATTGACCTATTTGAAATTGAGCGGTCTTCATCTTGGTTTTATAATCAATTGGAATGTTGCCTTGATAAAATATGGCATCAAACGAATGGTCAACCAACTTGAACAGGAAAGTTTATAAAACTTTGCGCTCTTCGCGACTTCGCGGTTTTCTCTATAAGGAGTGATGATGATACCTAGATTACGTTTTGCACATTTGCCGACGCCGGTTGAAGAACTGCCGCGTCTTTCTGCTGCTTTGGGCGGACCGCGCATTCTGGTCAAACGTGACGACCAAACTGGTCTGGCTTTTGGCGGCAACAAAACTCGTAAGTTGGAATTCCTTGTTGCAGAAGCGCAGGAACAAGGTGCGAAGATGATGATCTCGGCGGGCGCGGTCCAATCGAATCATTGTCGTCAGACTGCGGCAGCCGCGGCAAAATTTGGATTCGAATGCACGCTGGTATTAACCGGCAAAATGCCACAGAAACCTTCGGCGAACATCTTGATGGACGAGTTGTTCGGCACAAAGATCGTCAATGTGCTTGATCGCAAAGATCGCGACCGCGTGTTACAAGAGACCTTCGACAAAACCGCCTCCGAAGGAAAGAAACCGTATCTTGTTCCGTATGGCGGCTCGAGCACAACCGGAGCGATGGGATATACCTTTGCGGTTGAAGAACTTATAAAACAAAACGTTCATGCAGATTGGATTGTGTTTGGAACGTCATCCGGTGGAACGCACGCGGGATTGGTTTTGGGACAGAGAGTTTTCGGCTATAAGGGCAAAGTGTTGGGAATCAGCATTGATGAATCGGAAGATTGGCTGAAGACTCGCATTTCGGCTTTGGCCTCGGACGCGTCCGAAAAATTGGGGAAGCGAACCAATTTCACGCCGGACGATGTGCTGGCAACGGATCAATATTGCAAAGCCGGTTACGGCGTGCTGACCGGTGCCGAGCGCGAAGCCGTCCGCTTGTTTGCGAGAACTGAAGGCTTGTTGTTGGATCCGGTTTATACGGGCCGCGCCGCCGCGGGCCTGATCGATTTGATCCGCAAAGGATTCTTCAAGAAGGATGAAACAATCCTGTTCTGGCATACCGGCGGCCAGCCTGCGTTGTTTGCAGATAAGTATTCGAACTATCTTTAAAAACGAAATCGCCTCTACAAAGAGGCGATTTTTGTTTTATCTTATTTTAGGCGCCGGTCGGCAAACGTTTTTCGAGCGTGCGGCTGAGAATTTCTTCCTGTTCCATGGATGCAGATTTGATCCGCTTTGATTTTTGTTTACGGGACCTGGCCCGGTCTTGCGCGGTTTGCCAAGCGATCTGCATGGCGGTCAACTCCGGCTCGAGATTTTCCTCGATCTCAGCTACTTCTTCTTTCTCAGTTCTTTTGTTTTTCCTGCCGCGCTTGTTTTCGCGTTCCGGTTTTTCTTCCTCGATAACCTCCGGTTGGATGGCTTTCATGCTCAAGCGGATCTGCCGCTTCTTGCGGTCCACTTTGAGGACCATCGCTTCGACCTCGTCGCCTTCCTTGACAACGTCGCTGGCGTTTTTGACATAACCACGCGCCAGCTCACTGATGTGAATCATGCCGGGGCGTTCTGCACCGATCTCGACGAATACTCCGTATGGCTCGAGTCGGACAACCTTTCCCTTGACGACCATCTCGGGCTGGAGGTCCTTCCAATCATACATCAGCGGTTCGATCATGGTCAATTCGATTCGATCCTTGCGGACGCGCTTTATCCACACTTCGACGGATTGACCTTCCTTGACCACATCTTCGACCTTATTGACCGGCTCCTTTTGAAGTTGTGAGATATGAAGCACACCGGGAATGGGCTGGCTCACATCCACGAGCGCACCCGCCAGCGTGGTCTTGATTATTTTGCCTGTTAGTTTGGTTTTTGGTTCAAGCGCGACTTCAGGCATTGTATCTGTAGTAACCATTGTTTTTCTCCTAAAATTGGGAATAATGCCGAGAGGGGATTATACCTGTCAGACATCTTGGCGTCAATGACAAATCCAAACAATTTTGAAAATTGCTTTTCTTCAAAATAAGTTCATTTCACGTTACCTTGAATGGAAACATGTGGAATTTTTCCTTGACGCACTTGCATGAATTGGTTATATTCGCACCACCATTTTTCTTTTTCGGAAGTCATGGCGAGAATCTATGTATGAATTCGACAAGACGGATATAAAGATTGTCAATTTTCTGCTCGAGGATGGGCGCATGACAGCGTCTGAGATCGCGCGGCGGGTCAAAAACATTTCGGAGCGGGCTGTTCGATATCGCATCGACCGGATGATCGAAGAGGGGGCGATTCAAATTACCGGCGTGGTAAGTCCGCAGGCCTTTGGCTTGACAGTCAATGCCGATGTGTGGCTGGAAGTGGAATCGGATCAAATTCTGGATGTGGCGAAGAAGTTGACGAAATACGATAATGTTACCTACGTTGCTTGCAGCATCGGTCAGAATGATATAAGCATTCAGTTGGTCGCCAAAGATACAACGGAAGTATATCGCTTTACCACGGAAGTTGTTCGTAAAATCCCGGGCGTGCGAAAAACGACCACGTCCATTGTGCCGATTATTCTCAAGAACGTGTATCAGTGGCGGGTCACAGAACGAGCCGTGAAGAATGCCAGTGAGTTTGGAAAATCTTCTTGAAGCGGGAGGCGCTATGAGTCTGGTTGGACCGAAGAGTCAATCCTTGCAACAACGCGCGGAAAGGGTGATTCCCTTGGGCGTGAATTCCAATTTTCGTTATTGGGGCGAGGGCGCCACGCCATACGTCGATAAAGCCAAAGGTGCATATCTTTGGGATGTGGATGGCCGCCGCTTCATTGATTATCGTATGGCGTTTGGCCCCATCATTTTGGGACATGCTTATGATGATGTGGACGCGAAGGTCATCGAAGAAGTAAAGAACGGTGTATTGTTCGCGATGACCGGCGAACTCGAAGTCAAGGTTGCAGAGATGATCGTGGGGATGTGTCCGGCTGTCGAGATGGTGCGCTTTGCCAGTTCAGGTACAGAAGCGACGATGCATGCCATCCGCGTGGCGCGTGCTTATACGGGCCGCGACATTATTTTGAAATTCGAGGGCAATTATCATGGTATGCACGATCATGCCTTATGGTCAACCTATGCGCCGGCGGAAGCGTATGGTAATCGGCGCAGCCCGATTCCTGTGAAAGCCTCGTCGGGCATTCCTCAATCCATGGGTGATTACGTTATCACATTGGCGTTCAACGATTTCGAAGGATTCGAGCGCGTGATGAAGTCGTATGGCGATCAAATCGCGGCGGTGATTACGGAACCTTGTCAGGGAAATTGCGGTGCAATCGAGCCGCAGCCGGGTTTCCTGGAATTGATCCGTAAGCGAACCGAAGAATACGGGACCGTTTTCATCTTGGATGAAGTCAAAACCGGATTCCGAATCGCCAATGGCGGAGCGCAGGAATATTACGGCATCAAGCCGGACCTGACAGCGTACGCCAAAGCTTTGGGCAATGGCTACCCGATCGCGGCGTTTGGCGGCAAACGTGAAATCATGTCCATCATCGGGCATGGCGTTTCCCAAGGCGGGACGTATACGAACAACAAACCCGGAGTTTCCGCGGCGTATGCGACCTTGAACCTGCTGAAGACAAAACCGATCCTTCAATCCATCCGGCGCCGTGGCAAACGGCTGATGAATGGGTTGAAAGAAATTTTCGAAGATAACGATATTCCGGTTGTGATGAGCGGATATCCGACGATGTTTTCCTTCGCGTTGGGCGTGGAGGCGGTGACTTGTCAGCGCGATTGGGATAATAGCAATAAAGGGGCATATATCAAATTGGCCGAGATGGCCATCGAGCGCGGCGTGATGCCTGACCATGATGCGCGCGAACCGTGGTTCTTGTGTTATTCACATACCGACGCGGATATCGATGAAACGTTGAGCGTCTACGCCGACATCGTGAAGAAAATAAAGTTATAATAAAAAACGTCGAACACGGTTTATGTGTTCGACGTTTTATGTCAATCAAAGGAATAGGACCATGCCGAACCAACTCAATTCGAAGGAAATTGTCGATCTCAATATGGAATATACACTCTATTCCTGGTTGGCGCAGGGACAGACGAATCCGAACGCAGAAAAAAGTTGTGATTGAACGCTGGCCGAAAGAGTGGACGAGGAAGTTTTAACGTCATCGCGGGACGGCGTTTTGTTGTCGAAGCAATCTTCTGGATATTCGGGGGAGATTGCTTCGCGAAGAGCGCTCGCAACGATATGAAGTGAGAAGGATTTATGGCAATTGATTATGAAGAAGCATTGGATTATTCGGCACGTTGGATGGATTTGATCCACAAGAAAGAATTCCCGTCTGAGGACGAAGCGCATCGGATTATCGACGAATCCAAGGAGAATTTTGCCGAGTATTTTAACCGCAATTGGCTGGAGTATCGCAAGTCCGTGACGGAGGCGGGGGATTGGGCCGCGATCGAATGGTCGGGATCAGGTATGTTATTCAAAGATATATTGGGGCGCGAGTATTTGGATTTCCTCGGCGGCTATGGCATGATGGATTTGGGGTGGAGTCACCCGGTGGTTGTGGAAACGGTAAAGGCACAGTTGAATCGTTCGCCGATGCCCTCGCAGGAATTGATCGATCCGCTGCGCGGCGTGCTGGCAAGATTGCTTTCCGCCATTACACCGGGCAATATGAAGTACAGTTGGTTTGCAGCCAGCGGCACCGAAGCCAACGAGGCCGCGATCAAGATTGCGAAACTTTACACCGGTAAAACCGCCTTCATTGTTGCGGTCAAGGCCTTCCACGGCAAGACCATGGGGTCGCTTTCGATGATGGGCAAATCAGATTATCGCGCCCGGTTGGGGCCCATGTACGCGGGACAGGTTTATCATGTTCCGTTTGGCGATGCAGAAGCCGTGGAACGTCAGCTTGAGATTTGCGAGAAAGTTGGAATCGGAGTCGCGGCGGTTTTGTTCGAGCCGATTCAAGGCGAAGCGGGTGCGATCGTTCCGCCGGATGATTTCTGGCCGCGCGTGCGCGCCGCGACGAAAAAATATCACACACTGTTGATCGCGGACGAAGTTCAAACGGGTCTGGGCCGGACCGGGAAGTTGTGGGGCGTGGATCACTGGGATGTCGTCCCCGATATCTTGACCACTGCCAAATCCTTGGGCGGCGGCGTGATGCCGATCAGCGCAGTCTGCACCACCGAAGAAATTTTCCATCCGATGATGTATCCCAATCCATTCATGCACACCACCACAACCGGTGGAGGGGCGTTGGCATGTTCGGCGGCGATTGCCTCCATTCATGTGACTCTGCACGAACGCTTATGGGAACAAGCTGCCGAAAAAGGGAAATATCTGATCCGAAATTTGAATAAACTTGCAGTACAATACCCGCTAATTTATGAAAAGATAACTGGCAAAGGTCTTTTGATTGGAATGCACTTTACAAGTCCTAAGATTGGATATAAAGTCGCGGCGGGCTTGTTCCGGCGTGGAATTCTGGTTGCTGGTGCGTTGACCAATGCGCGGTCCATTCGTATCGAACCGCCGTTGATCGTTACGTATGAGCAAATGGATATTCTGCTCGAGCGTCTTGAGGACACGCTGAAGTCTGCCAGCAGGAGTTTATAGATGAGTGAGTTTGCAATTGAGTTGCGCGACGTCGTCAAAAAGTTTACCACCCCAGAGGGAAGCGAATTAGCAGCTGTGAATCATGTCACCATGCAAATCAAGAACGGTGAATTCTTTTCGATGCTGGGTTCCTCCGGATGCGGGAAGACGACGTCCTTGCGCATGATCGCAGGCTTTGAATGGCCGACGGAAGGGGAAGTCTATATCGATGGCGAACCTCAGGGACACAAGCCGCCTTTCCTTCGGCCGGTCAACACCGTGTTTCAAAGTTATGCTTTGTTCCAGCACATGACGGTGTTTCAGAACGTGGCATTTGGTTTGGAAATGGAGCATATTCCCGGCGAGGAGATAAAACGCCGCGTTGGGGATGCGCTGGAGATGGTGCGCTTGACCGGCCTGGACCGCCGTTATCCCAAGCAGCTTTCGGGCGGACAGCAGCAACGCGTCGCACTTGCCCGCTCACTGGTCAAACGCCCGAAGGTGCTTCTTCTGGATGAGCCACTGGGCGCGCTCGATCTGAAACTCCGCCAAGAGATGCAGCTCGAGCTTAAATCCCTGCAAAAGGAAGTGGGCATCACGTTCATTTATGTCACTCATGATCAAGGCGAGGCCTTGACCATGTCTGATCGGATTGCGGTGATGAGTTTCGGCAGACTTTTGCAGATGGGCCCGGCAGTGGACATCTATGAACGTCCCGTGAATCGTTTCGTGGCGGATTTCATCGGCGAGTCCAATTTCCTGGACGGCAAGGTCAAATCGATGAAAGAGAATCAGGCTGTTGTGTATGTCCCGGTTTGGGAGCGGGAGTTAACGGGACTCGCGACCGGCGCGGTAAAGGTTGGCGATGAAGTATCCGTTTCCCTTCGTCCCGAAAAGATTCGCCTTTCCGCAAAAGCGGACGCAACGCGCAGTAGCCTGGCGGGGACGGTCGCCAATATGGTTTATATCGGTTCGGATACGCATTTGTTCGTGGATGTGCGCGGCCAAAGCATGAAAATCTGGGAACAGAATCGCAGTTCCACCCTTCAATATACCAACGGTCAAAAAGTTTGGCTGACGCTTTCAGCAGACAATACACTGGTTCTGCCGAGAGATTGATCTTTCTGATTCGACTTATGCTGCAATATGGATTCACACATCGAATGTTGGAAGCTGACTTATTCTGAGAAAAGGCCATGACGAACCCTCAAGTGACTGATGAAAATGGTTGAAAAAGACGGGAAGAAGCCTTCTCCATTGAAGGTGTTCCGGGAAAGCCGGGTTGTGCAGGGTCTATTTCTTATTTCTCCCGCCAATATCTATCTGTTCTTATTTATGGTTTTACCGTTGATTTTGGTGACCATTCTCAGCTTTCTCTCACGCGGCACGTACGGCGAAGTTGTTTTTCGATTCAACCTTACCAATTACACCCGTTTATTCGATCCTCTTTACGTAAAGATTTTCATCTATTCGCTGGAGGTGGGTGCAGCAACGACCATCATTTCCATCTTGATCGGGTATCCCCTTGCCTATTACATTGCCCGTGCTCCGGCTCGTCAGCGGTCCTTGTTGCTCTTTCTGATTTTGGTGCCGTTCTGGACGAACTTCATTATCCGCATCTATGCCTGGATCATGATCTTGCGCGCAGGAGGCTTGCTGGACTCGTTTTTGGAATGGGCGCATATCACTCAGCACTCGCTCAATCTCCTTTATACGCCAACCGCGGTACTGATTGGCATGGTATATGAATTCCTGCCTTTCATGGTTTTGCCTCTTTATACTTCCTTGGAAAAGATCGAGAATTCAATTCTGGAGGCGGCTGCAGATTTGGGCGCCCCGCCTTGGAGGGTTTTCCTAAAGGTAACTCTGCCTTTGAGTTTGCCCGGCATGATCGCTGGGACCATTCTGGTATTCATTCCTGCCATGGGGATGTTCGTGATCCCGGATTTGATGGGCGGTGCGAAAACCATCTTGATCGGCAATGTCATCCGTGATCAATTCCTGACTGCGCGCGATTGGCCGCTTGGTGCGGCCTCCTCGATGATTCTGATGCTGCTGACAATCGTGTTTACTTTGTATTACACACGCAAGGCCGGATTTAGCGAGGAGCTGTTGGTATGAGTGAAAAGAAACAACCGACCTGGCTGCGCGTCTATACGGTTCTTGCCTTTCTCTATATTTATATTCCTATTTTGGTTTTGATCATCTTCTCGTTCAATACGATGAAGTTGAATGTTCGTTGGGAGGGATTTACATGGTCCTGGTATCAGGTATTGTTCAATGATTCGCAAGTGCTTCTTGCCATGCAGAATACCCTGATCGTCGCGTTTGTGTCGACGTTTGTTGCCACCATCATCGGTACCCTCGCGGCTTTGGCGATGCAGCGTTATCATTTTCCTGGCTATGACGTTTCCGAAACGGTGATGTATATTCCGATTGTCATCCCGGAAGTGGTGATGGGGATTTCCCTGCTGGTGTTTTTTGTCATGATCAAATTTACATTGGGCTTGTTTACGATTGCACTATCGCATATTGCGTTCAATATACCGTTTGTGGCTCTGGTGGTGCGGGCGCGTTTGCATGGCTACGACAATTCCATTGACGAAGCTGCCATGGACTTGGGGGCAAATGAAATAACCACTTTCTGGCGGGTGACCTTTCCCACGATTATGCCGGGCGTCCTGTCGGGTGCTTTGCTGGCTTTTACGTTGTCGCTTGATGATTATGTCATTACCTATTTCACGGCTGGTCCCGGATCTACTACTCTTCCCTTGAGAGTTTTCTCGATGGTGCGATTCATGGTTACACCTGAAGTGAATGCATTGTCAACGATATGGGTGTTGACCGTGTTCATAGTCTTGCTTATCGGTCAAATTGTTCAAAATCGCAGAGCAAAGGCCAGATATAATCCATAAAGGAGAAAAAATGAAACTCTACCGTATTGTAAGTCTATTGGTCCTGGTGGGGATATTGCTCTCTGCCTGTGCGACACCGGCCGCGCCGGGTAAACCCACCTCTACAGAGTTGAACCTGTATGGCTGGTCGGATTACATTCCGCAAAAATTATTGGATAATTTTACAGCGAAATACGGCATCAAGGTCAACTATGATACCTATTCATCCAATGAGGAAATGCTGGCTAAGCTGCAGGCGGGTGCCTCCGGGTATGACGTTGTCATTCCCAGCGATTATACCGGTGCAATCATGCTCAAGCAGAATATGTTGGAACCGTTGGATATGAGTAAGATTCCCAATTTTTCCAATTTGGATAAACGCTTCACGAATCAATATTATGATCCCGGCAACAAATACACGGTTCCGTATCAATGGGGAACAACTGGCCTGGCTTACGATAAGACGAAGGTACCTTTTGCACCGAAGAGCTGGGCGGATCTCTGGGATCCGAGATTCAAGGGCCACCTGGTTGTCCTGGATGATGAGCGTGAGGTAATCGGCATGGCTCTGCAAACATTGGGATTTGACAAAAATTCGACGGATCAGCAGCAACTGCA
>JBJKOR010000005.1:0-1846 GCA_046707185.1 Anaerolineales bacterium
ATCCCGGCGCAGTCAAAAGAATCGGTTCACCGCTAAAGAATCGGTCATCCAGTTAGGGTGTCACTCGGGCAAGGGGCAGAACACGACCATCGGGTACCAAAAAATCCGTATTTGGAATGGAACTGGAAGGCGTCGCTAATCAAGCGCGATGAGCTTCGGGTGTCCGGTCCAGTCTTTCGTGGCAGTCGGGCTGCACGTATTAAATGAAGACGATCAGATCCACCCATGGGATCTCAGTTAGGCGCCAAGCTGACACCTCCCAGTTCCAAACTTATTGGTCGAAGAATCGTTTCATGTCGAAGGACTCTTTGTTTCTTAACATGAAATAGATGGCCCTACCCAGCTTGTGGGTAAAGATCCCCAGGGCCTTGCCCTTATTATAGCGGCGCTCCAATTTGCTCACATAGTATTTCGCCTGATGGCAATCTCTAAGCATCAAAATTGCCGCCTCCTTGATGGCCCATTTGAGGTGGTGATTGCCGATTTTTTTATTGGAATGTCCGGCCCATTTGCCATCGGATTCTTTGACAGGCTTTATCAGGCGGGCATAAGATGAGAAATCCTGCACCCTGGGAAAGCGCTTTATATCGTGGATTTCATATAGGATGACCAATGCGAGGATCTGTCCTACGCCCGGGATTGAGCGCAGCAGGTAGAGGGTGTGGTAATCATGCTGGCGGGCGGTCTTTTCAATATGCCATTCGAGTTTTTTAAGGATCAGATTCAGCGATTGAATGACGGCCAGGTCGACTTCGACACTTTTACGCACCTGTGAATCGGGGAAGCGTTCGGCCACGCCATCGTGATTGAATTTACGCGAAAGCTTTTTCTTGAAGGCGGGCAGGTTGTACTGGGTGTTGGTGTTTTGGATATGGGCAACGAGTTCCGAGCAGCGGCGTGAAAGATACATGCGCCGCCGCAGCAAGTCGCGGGTGGCCCGCCATTTGGCAGGATAGGGGTAGGCAACGGGGAAATTGCCGCCTTTGAGCAGGCTGGCGATTTTGTAGGAATCGATTTTATCATTTTTGGTTTTGCCCCCATGGATGGCCTTCATGTATAATGCGTGCCCAAGTACAAATTCAATTTTGTGCTCGGCACAAAGATCGGCGACCCAGTACCAGCAAAAAACGCACTCAACGCCGACAACCATGTCATCCAGATAGGGGAAAATCAGTTCAAAGAGCAATTCCGGATCGGTTTTGATGTTTTCATGCACTTTGACTTTGCCCTTGTGATCCAAGATGCAGACATACATTTTTCTGGCATGCAAATCGATGCCGCAGTAATGTTCGTGTTGTTGGGTATAAAATCTCATGGCGTGGCCTCCTTTGGGTGAATGGGTGAATGTTGATGGGGATCTTCATTCTAAACCCTTCACCCAGGGGAAGGCCATAACTAGTATCATGCGCTTTCACAGCCGACCGGGCTATCCAGCGGCAATTTACAAGCGCTGTAGGTGAGCGAGCTATCCGGTGTTTTAATAATTCATTGCTTCCTCGCGCCCGGCGGGTGAAGCGCGGCGTTCGGGACAAAATAATGCGAACATTCTCGAAGGAAAGGCTTTTAGATCTATAAATCGACGAAATAGAAGTTGTAATCTTGTCAAAAACAATAGAGGGGCCTATGGCAGATCGAGGTCTAAATAAAGATGAATATCTTGATGCAAGCGAGAACTTAAGACACCAAACAAATGTATTTTTCGCAAACGCAACGGTTTTTAGCACAATTACCGGCGCTTTGCTTGCATTCCTTTACTACAAACAACCGCCACCGACTCCAGGGCAACGACTTACTATATTCTTTGCAGGCATTTTAACTGCTATGTGTTTTTGGATAGCTGCTGAGG
>JBJKOR010000006.1:0-1383 GCA_046707185.1 Anaerolineales bacterium
GGCTTCAGGGGCCTGCAGGCGCGGCGCACGTTCTGCGAGGTTTGGTGTTTGGATTATTCGGCTTCGCAGGATTCTTCCTGGGGCTTTTCCTGTTGATCGAACGCTCAGGAATTACAATTGGATTTCTGGCGGCGATTGCAGCCGCGCTTGTTGTTCAAGGACTGACGTTTTCGATCTTGCAAATGGAGCATCAACCAGTGCTCAACGGAGATGAACAACTATGACAGACACTTACGATACTATCATCATCGGCGCAGGCGTACATGGCGCCAGCCTTGCCTTTCATCTCGCTCAACGCGGCCTGAAAGTTGTTCTTCTCGAAAAGAGATTCGTCGCGGCGGGCGCGACGGGCCGTTCGAGCGGACTCGTCCGAATGCACTATGACGTGAAAGAAGATTCGGAATTGGCCTGGGTTTCCTTCCAATATTTCCGCAATTGGAAGGAGATGGTTGGCGGCACTTCGGCTTCATTCAGCGCAGGCTGCGGCTTTACGCGCACCGGCTTTATTCAGCTCGTGGCGCAGGTTGATGTGGAGAATCTCAAAGCCAATGTAGAGATGCATCAACAAATTGGGGTTCCTGTGATGTTCATCAAAGCCGATGATGTGAAACGGCTTGCGCCATCGTTCTTTACCGACGACATCGAACTCGCGGCTTACGAACCCGAATCCGGTTACGCCATGCCGAGCGATACCGCCAACGCCTTTATCAACGCCGCGCGCGAAAAAGGCGCAAAGCTGATTCAGGATTGCGCGGTAACGGGAATCGTTACCAGCGGCGGAAAAGTCAAGGGCGTGGATACCACTCAAGGTCAGTTCGAGGCGCCGGTCATTGTCAACGCGGCTGGCGCCTGGGCAAATAAAGTCAATGAGATGGTCGGACTGAATCTGCCCTATGATACATGGCGTCATGATACGATGTTCGTGGCGCGGCCAAGTCAAATCAAGGATCATCCAACTGTGATTGACTTTGCAAACGAGATGTATTTCCGTCCCGAAGGAAACTTGACATTGGTTGGACTCGAAGACGGAAATCCGTTGGGCGAGTCGCCAGATAGCGACACCGATCATGCCAAGCAGGGATTCGTCGAGCGCGGCATCGACCGAATCTGCCAACGGATCCCTTCGATGGAGAACGGCGCGCTGCACTCCGCTCACGGCGGCTACGATGGCATCACGCCGGATCAACATCCCATGCTGGGCGCGGCGGGACCCGATGGCTTCTACCTTGATTGCGGATTCAGCGGCACCGGCTTCAAAGTATCGCCCGCGGTCGGCTTATGTATGAGCGAATTGATCCTGGATGGAAAATCGAAGACGGTCGATCTTTCGATCTATTCACCGACGCGCTTTGCAGACGGCAAACAAATCGTGGGCGAACATCC
>JBJKOR010000007.1:0-5766 GCA_046707185.1 Anaerolineales bacterium
TGCACTGGAGCAAATGCCGCCATCCCCACCACTTCACCGCAAGAAGTCGCCACAGTTGTGGCCGCCACGCTGGAATCCATCCACGCTCAAGCCACGCCGACCCCGATCCCTGCGACCTCCATACCAACGATCATCCCAACCGCGACCGTTCCGCTCCTTCCCCCGACCCCGGTTTTGCCGAATGCAATCCGCCTTAGCTTCGTCCCGGACGCCACCGCCGGCGATGTCAGCGGGACCATCCAGCCGGGACAGACTCTCTACTATGTGTTGAACGCCGCCCAAGGTCAGCCGATGATCGTGGACCTTAATTCGACGAACAATGATGTGACCATGACCGTCAAAACAGCGGGCGGCACAGCCCTAATCACCAATGAACGGACTCTCAACATGCGCTTACCGGTTACGGAAGATTATTATTTTTATATTTATGGCGCGACAACCACGGAGACTTTTTCCCTTTCCATCGATACGCCTGCCCGTATTACATTCGCGCCGGGCAAAACGAAAGTCATCGTTTCAGGAATCACATCCGGCGGATTTACCATTGCGCCTCCGCAAAATTACACTGTTTCCTATGTGCTCTTCGCCAAGCAAAACCAGCACATGGACATTGACCTGAACGGCGTAGGTCAGGACGCTGCTTTAACCGTGTACGGTTTCAGCGATGGGCAGCCTTACATCCGCTCCGTGACCGGCGCAAAAACGTTCAGCATGAAACTTCCGTTGACGCAGGATTACATCATTCAAGTTGTGCCAAATGCCAACGTCCAAGCCCATTACACGCTTGTAATCACCGTCAAGTAGCGTTCCCTTCTCAGCCAGCCATCCCGCGCAAACTGCGGGATGGCTCGTTTATAATTTCCCTTATGAATCATCTGGCAAATTCCACCTCGCCTTACCTGTTACAACATGCCCATAACCCTGTAGATTGGTATCCTTGGAGCGAAGAAGCTCTGACTAAGGCTCGCACCGAGAACAAACCCATCTTTCTGAGCATAGGTTATGCCGCCTGTCACTGGTGTCATGTAATGGCGCACGAATCTTTTGAAGATCCGAACATTGCCGCTATCATGAATGAAAATTTCATCAATATAAAAGTAGATCGCGAGGAGCGCCCCGATCTCGATAGCATTTATATGCAAGCGGTTCAATCCATGACCGGTTCCGGTGGCTGGCCGATGTCCGTGTTTCTTACGCCAGACTTGCGACCATTTTATGCGGGAACCTATTTTCCTCCCGTCACACGTTATAACATGCCATCCTTCCGCGACGTGCTGCTTGGAATTTCCAAGGCCTGGCAAAACGAGCGCGGCGAAATTGATCGCGTCGGAATTCAGCTCCTCCAGCACTTGCAGCGAGCCTCGGCACAGCCAGCAGCAAGTACCGGACTAACCAAGCAACATCTGACTCAAATTACATCAGCAATTCTGGAGAACTATGATTGGGGTTATGGCGGTTGGAGCGCGGCGCCAAAATTTCCGCAGCCGATGACCATTGAATATCTATTTCGTCGTGCTCTATCGGAGCCAAATCATAAAGAAGAAATCCTAAAGCCTGCGCTTCATGTGCTGAAAGCTATGGCGCGCGGCGGTATGTATGATGTGGTCGGCGGCGGCTTTGCGCGCTATTCCACCGATAACTTTTGGCGCGTACCGCATTTTGAAAAGATGCTATACGACAATGCCCAGTTGGCGCTCGTTTATCTGCACGGCTGGCAGCTCACGCGCGATCCTTTCTACAAGCGCATTGTCAGCGAAACGCTCGATTTTGTTGCGCGCGAGATGACTCATCCCGATGGCGGATTCTATTCTTCACTTGATGCTGACTCAGGAGGCGAAGAAGGCAAGTTTTACGTTTGGACGAAATCAGAAATTCAAGCGGCTATTGCGAACGACTCCGACTTTGAGTTTTTCAGCGCCGCTTATGGAATTACAGAAAAGGGAAATTGGGAAGGCAAAACTGTCTTGCAGCGCGCCTTGGATGATGTCTCCCTCGCCGCCCGCTTCGATCTCGACCCGCAGCCGGTCACCATTAAATTAGCCAATTGCCATTCCAGGCTACTTGCCGCCCGCGCCCGACGCGTCCGCCCCAACACCGACGACAAGATACTAACCGCATGGAATGGTTTGATGCTTCAAGCGTTTGCCCAAGCCGCGTGTTGTCTTGATGATGAAAAGAAAGCTTCTGAATACCTTATATTGGCTACCCGCAACGCAAATTTCCTCTTGAACAACCTTTATGCGGGTGGTCAATTACATCGTTCGTGGCGCGCCGGGAAAATGACGGATGGAGTTTTTCTCGAGGATAATGCCTCGTTGATTCTCGGATTGCTCGAGCTATATCAAACCGATTTCGATAACCATTGGTTCACATCGGCCATCGAATTGACCGAGATCATGCTGCAGCACTTTCGCGATCCAAACGGAGGCTTCTTCGATACACCGAGTGACAGCGCATCTTTATTGATCCGCCCGAAAGATTTGCAGGACAATGCCACACCATCCGGCAGTGCGCTGGCTTGCGAGGCGTTATTAAAGCTGGCGGCATTCACGGATAAAGCCGAGTATCGAGACATCGCAGAGAAAACTCTTCGCCTGATAACGGATTCAGCATTACGCTTCCCGATGGGGTTTGCGCGCTGGCTGTCAGCCGCGGATTTGGCTTTGGATAACGGAAAACAGATTGCCGTCGTGTATGACGCGATGGATGAAGAGGCGCGGGAGTTGATTCGATTCATCCAATCCGAATACAGGCCGAATGCCATTCTCGCGGCAGCATCCTATCCCCCACCCAAGAACTCTCCCGCATTATTGGCCGCCCGCCCGCTCATGGATGACAAACCAACGGTTTATGTTTGCGAGCATTTCGTCTGCAAGCAGCCAGTTAATTCCGTTCAAGAATTGAAGAATTTACTTTGAATTAGCATCATCTTTTTTTACACTCGTCAAACTTTTGTGTATAATCAGCCCGCAAAATTCAACCAGCTCGATTATGGAGAGAAATGAACATAAGGCATCGTATCATTTCAGCATTGACGGTCTTTCTCATCGCGGCGGGATGTGCAACATCCAAGTCGCAGACGGGCAATGCCGCAAATAATCTACAAGGTATACATAAAATCCAGCACGTTGTAATCATCATGCAAGAGAATCGCTCGTTCGATTCCTATTTCGGCACGTATCCAGGTGCGGATGGAATCCCAATGAAGAATGGCATCCCAACTGTTTGTTCACCTGATCCGAAGACAGGCAAATGCATCAAACCGTATCACGATCCAAGTGCGATTAATACTGGAGGCGGTCACGGCGTAGGAGCTTATTTAGTAGACGTAAACGGTGGGAAGATGGATGGGTTCGTCACAGCACAGGAAAACGCCATTCAAAATTTTTGTTCCAACAAACAAGACCCGAACTGCGTCGAAAATATGAGCGGAAGCAGGCCTGACGTAATGGGCTATCATGACCAACGCGAGATTCCGAATTATTGGACATACGCAAATAACTTCGTCTTGCAAGATCGGATGTTTGTTCCCAATATTTCATGGAGTTTACCCTCTCACCTTTTCATGGTATCAGAATGGTCGGCGAAATGCACGAGCCACGACCCCATGAGTTGCACCAGCAATGTAGATCATCCCGATCAAATCGTCATCGGTGTGAAGCCATATGAACGTCCCACTTATGCTTGGACTGATCTAACTTACTTGCTGTACAAGAATAATGTCTCGTGGGCTTACTATGTGGCCAACGGTACGCAACCTGATTGTGTGGATCCCGATGAGGTTGCTTGCGTTCCCATTCCGCAAAACGCCAAAACGCCCGAGATATGGAATCCGCTTCCGTATTTCGATACAGTCCATGCTGATAATCAGGTAAATAACATTCAAACACTAAACAAATTTTACACTGCCGCCCAGAATGGTACTCTTCCCAACGTGGTTTGGATTGCTCCAAACAATCAAGATAGTGAACATCCGCCATCATCTGTTACTACAGGTCAGGCATATGTAACCGGTTTGATCAACGCCATCATGCAGGGGCCGGATTGGTCAAGCACCGCGATATTCCTGGCTTGGGATGATTGGGGCGGTTTCTACGATCACGTGATGCCTCCTAAAGTGGACGAGAACGGTTATGGCTTCCGAGTGCCTGCACTCGTCATCAGCCCCTATGCAAAGAAAGGCTATATTGACCACCAGACTCTCAGCTTCGACGCGTATGTCAAATTTATCGAGGATGATTTCCTTTCGAGCCAGCGTATTGATCCACAAACGGATGGCCGCCCCGATTCGCGCCCAACGGTACGCGAAAACGTATCCATCCTGGGTAACCTGACTCAAGATTTTGATTTCAATCAAACACCACGTCCGCCGCTGATTCTGAATCCAGAACCCGGCCCGGGTTTAATCCGGGAAGCCAAGACATTTATCAAGCGCGTTCTACAATTTGTCCACATCCTTCCGCGATAGCTCCATGGCAAGCCACAACACAATCGAGTCGAGAGCGGACTCGATTGTGTTTGCAGCCATACACATATAGATTTAGGAATCTCGTCCCCAGATCAACCCTTCGATAAAGCGCATCAGACGGTTGAGCATAGAATGAACGCGCGCCAAAATGCGATAACGTTCAAGATGAACCCTGCGTTCGATGGGCAGAGATCCCGTCCATTCGGCAGTCAGCGCGCCCCACGTCAGACCCGCGCCGAAACCAACCAGCACAATTTTATCGCCCGGCTTGATCAAGCCCTTTTCGATGGCTTCCACTGTCGCAATCGGGATGGACGCTGTGGATGTGTTCCCATATCGATCCACGTTGATAATGAATTTATCCAGCGGCATCTTCAAATATTTCGCGGCGGTTTCGATGATTCGATAGTTGGCTTGATGCGGGATGATCCATTGAACATCATCTGTCGTCAAGCCGGCAAGTTCGAGTGATTCCCGCGCGGCGCGGCCCATTACACGCGTCGCAAAGCGAAAGATGGCGCGTCCATCCATCTGAATATAGTGCCTTCCTTCTCGAATGGTCTCTTCGGAAGCCGGGGTATGACTTCCGCCCGCAGGCAGGGAAAGCGAGTCGCCTCCCGATCCATCCGAATGCATCACCGCGGATAAAACCCCGCCGGGCTGGTCGCTGGCCTGCAAAACGAACGCGCCCGCGCCGTCGCCAAACAAAATGCACGTGTTTCGATCCTTCCAATCCACGAAACGCGAAAGCGTTTCGGCGCCAACGACCAGCGCGGTCTTGATCGAGCCGGAACGGATCGCCTGCGCTGCCATGTTGATGGCATAGATAAATCCGGTACATGCCGCCAATAGATCGAAGGCGCCTGCCTTCGAGGCTCCCAATTGGTCCTGGATCAAGCAAGCCGTTGCAGGAAAAAGATACTCTGGTGTGGATGTGGAACAGATGATAAGGTCTACATCGGTTGGATTGACGTTGGCCACCTGCAAGGCCTTGATGGATGCATCGACGCCCAGCGTGGAAGCAAATTGATCCTCGCGCGCGATATGCCGCTCACCAATGCCCGTGTGGTCGCGAATCCAGGCATCATTGGTTTCCACCATTTTCGATAGTTCCTCGTTCGTCAAGATGGATTCGGGAACCGACATTCCCCAACCCGTAATATGTGCATATGGCATGAGAATTCCTTTTCAAATAACGATATTTATAGTTTTGCTAAGCCGTTGAGAGCAAACGATTTTGTCACTGATATGAATACTTCCATATTCACAGTTCGAAGCGGCTCATAATCAGCGTCGCG
>JBJKOR010000008.1:0-1942 GCA_046707185.1 Anaerolineales bacterium
GAGCATGATATGGACACCCTCCTCGGCGATCCGCTAACTCCGGTCTTCGTCGTGGAACGAGGCGATGGAAAACTCGGCGGGTTCATCGAGGCCGGGACGCGTAAGTACGCCGACGGCTCCACCAGCAGTCCGGTCGGCTACATCGAAGGTTGGTACGTGGATGACGATTTGCGCCGTCGAGGAATTGGCAAGGCACTCATGCAGACCGCCGAGGATTGGGCGCGCAGCCTCGGCATGACCGAAATGGCATCCGACACGTGGCTCGATAACGAGATCAGCATCCAGGCGCATCTCGACGCGGGGTACGAGGAGGTCGAGCGTCTCGTCCACTTTTTGAAAGAACTATAATTGCTGAGCGAAGCGAAGTATGCGAAGATGGTTCATCGTCCTGCTTCTGGCTCTCTCCGCTTGTGCGCCTGCGTCCCTTCCACCTATGGAGGTTTCCATGACTCTCTCCGTCACCAGTTCAGCCTTCCATAACGGGCAGCCTATTCCGGCGATTTATTCCTGCAAAGGCGACGATACATCGCCAGCCCTGATGTGGGATGTTCCGCCCGTTGGGACGAAGTCGTTTGCGCTCATCATGGATGATCCCGACGCACCCGGCGGCACTTGGGTGCATTGGGTGATCTACAATATCCCCGCTTCATCGCGCGGACTTCAAGCGGCCGCGCCGACCAAAGCTCAACTCAGCGACGGCAGTCTGAACGGCGTCAACAGTTGGAAGAAATTAGGATACGGCGGTCCGTGTCCGCCCAGCGGGACGCATCGCTACTACTTCAAGCTCTACGCGCTCGATACGATGCTCAGCCTTTCATCCAGCGCGAACAAAGAGAAATTGCTCTCCACCATGCAGGGACATATTCTGGCGCAGGGCGAACTCATGGGAACGTTTAGTAAATAAATATCGCCCTGAGCGGAGGGGCGAGTAGCGAAGCATGTTGAGACCCGTAGTCGAAGGGTCATTAGAAACAACTCGCGCTTCGACTTCTGCTTCCCCTTCGTCTTCGCTCAGGGTTAGCAACCGCTCAGGACGATAGTTCATATATTCCAAATACATCAAATACAACGATCATGGCACTCATTGGCGAAATCGCCGGTCTATTAGCTTCATTGTTCTGGGCTGCAAATGCAGTGGTTGTGACGAAAGCCGGCGAGAAGGTCGGCTCATCGTGGATCATCAACCGCACGCGTGTGGTCTTTGCGCTGCTGTACCTCATCATCCTGAACTTTATTTTATATCATCAGCCTCTGCCCTTCCAAGCCGGGGTCGAACACTGGACCTGGCTTTCGCTTTCAGGAATCATTGGTCTGGGATTAGGCGACGCGTTCCTGTTCGAAGCCTATCTTCTGATCGGCGCGCGGCTTGGTACCTTGTTGTTGAGTCTCTCCACCATTTTCAGCGCGTTGGAGGCGTGGATCTTCTTTGGCGAAACGCTGAGTCTCGTGGAAATCCTCGGCATTGCTTTAACGTTGGGCGGCATCATGTGGGTGATTCTCGAACGAGGCAATCACAAGGATGTAAAACTTCGTCCATCATGGATGGGCATTTTATGCGGTGTTCTTGGCGCCATGGGACAGGCCACCGGATTGGTTTTTTCCAAACAAGGCTTGGTGGATAATTTCTCGCCCATCAGTGCCAACGTGATCCGCATGTTGGCGGCCGTCATCGCATTATGGCTGGTTACATTCATCCAGCGTGAAGCGGGAAAAACAATTCGGACGCTTAGGGGAAGCCCAAGCGGCCTCGGACTATTGGCGCTGGCTGCCTTGATCGGACCTGTGATCGGAGTCTCATTTTCGTTGTTGGCGGTCCAAAACACCCCGGTCGGCATTGCCAGCGTGCTGACATCACTCTCGCCGGTCTTTATTCTTCCCATCAGCCATTTTTATGAAAAAGAGCATCTCGGCTGGCAGGCCATAGCTGGTACAATTTTGGCAA
>JBJKOR010000009.1:0-4700 GCA_046707185.1 Anaerolineales bacterium
GCAGTACCTGCCAGCTTTCCCTCCAAACGGGCATTTTCAGCGCCGCAAATCCCAGCCCCATCTCCTACTGCGTACACGCCGGGCAGACTGGTCTGTAACATCGAATCGCGCACAGGGATCCAGCCACCTTTCGTGGGTTGATATTCCATCTTGCATCCGATCATGCGCGCCAAACCAGTATTGGGGGTAAGACCGAAACCGCTGACAACGGTATCCACACATTCGGTTCGGACTGTGTCCGCAAGCGGAAAGCCTTGTGAATCCACTTTGGCAATCAATGCTTCCTCCACATGATCCTTGCCACGCGCTTCGATAATCGTCCAACCAGTCCAATACGGAACCTTCTTATTGAAAAGAATGCTAAGATATTGAATCGCTTCACGTACGCGTCGCAATTGGCCGAGCATGATAGGAGCATAGAAAATCCCTTTAGGGAAAATCCGCCCCGTTTCACACACACCGACCACGTCCATGCCTGCCTGAACCAAATGAGCCGCTGCAGAGAGCAGCAATGGCCCGCTTCCAACAACCAAAGCCCTTTTGCCTGGCACCACGCCCTGCGATTTGGTCAAGATCAAGGAGGCGCCACTTGTAATCACACCGGGCAATGTCCACCCCGGAAAGGCTACGGGCGTATCATACGCACCGTTCGCCAAAATCAATGTGTGCACATGCAGCCATTTTGGAGAGTTTGGTCCGTATAGGCCAACCAGCCAACCTTCCCCTTTTTCTTCTTTGAAGATTCCCCACGTCAGTGCGTTGAATATTTTTGCTGCTGGTGCGGCAGCCAAGCGTTTGGATAAAACGTTCCCCTCCTTCTCCACATCCGATCCAGATGCTGTAATGGACTTCCGGTAGTACTGGCCCCCCTCCTGCAAAAGGCCATCCACAATGACAGTCTTAACGCCTGCTTCAGAAGCCGTGGTGGCCGCTTCCATCCCAGCGGGACCGGCCCCAATCACACCCAGTTCATAAGTCTCGATCATAGTTCCAATTCTCTGCAAGTTTCAATCTGCATGCCTTCTGTTACTGGCGTAAGGCAAGCCCGCACTTCATACGTGCCATTAACGGTCACCAAACATTCATAGCAAACGCCCATTCCACAGAAGAGGCCACGCGGCTCTTTGTTTTTTCGACTCAAATGAAAGGTGCGAATGCCAGAGGCCAACAACGCGGCTGCGATGGTTTCCCCTTCGCGAGCCTCGATAGCCTTTCCGTCAACATGGATTTGGAATGAACGGCGCGCCTCTACTTTAGATGCGTGTGCGCCAGATTGTTTAATGCGCATGAATTGAATCCCTTTCCGGCAGGAAATCGTCAATCATTAAATCACATTTTCCACTTGTCACCAACTGCGTTACCATCTCACCAATCAGCGGCGCAACGATCACAGTGGAGCGGAATGCCGTTGCGATAAACAATCCCTCTATGCCTGGGACAGGACCAAACCAAGGGCATGAATCTTCCGTATAAGCCACTGGTGCTGACCAGCTTCGCCGGACACGCAGCCTGTTAAACAATGGAAAGTAGCGCAGAACACATTTCGCAATAACTGGAAGCGAACGGCTCGGCACATCACGCTGGGAGACTTCGCCTGAAGCCATTGCTTCACCTAACATAAGATGCCCATGCCGAGATTGTCCAATCGCCAATCCGACACTCACAATTCCTTCCTGACTCACTGGCTGGTCTTCAAAAAAGGAGGCGGAAGAAATGTGATTATGCAGGATCGGTTTGACCGGGTCTGTCACCATCGCCTGTCCGAGAACATATCGAACATTCCATTCCCTTCCCAACAACCTGCCTAATTGAGGAGTATTCGCCCCTGTACACAAAATGACAGCGTCAGTGCTGAATTCTCCGCGGGAAGTAATAACGCCTTGAATCCGGCCACTTCGGATATTGAAACCAATCACTTCAGAAAAATAAAATTCACGCAATCCCAAACGCCTGGCTTGTATCAGATGTCCCCAAATAAACTGGAAGGGATCCACTTGCCCTTCATCATCGTGATACAAGCCACCCAGAAGTGCTGAGGCGTCGATATTAGGTTCCAATTCAAAAAGACGTTCAGCAGGCACCAATTCTGAAAGGATCCCCTCGGAACGCACAGCCTTGAGTCTTGCTTCCATCAACTTCCACTGAGACTCATTCTCGATTAGCAGAAGTCCGCCAATGCGCCGGAATCCCACTTTCCAATCCAATTCCTGCTCCAAATCCGTAAAACGGAGGCGGGCAAGTCGGATGAGTTCCAGGCTTTTATTCAGCTCAAGGTCTTGAATTTGAACATTCCCGTAATTGGCACGCGACGCACCAGCAGCCATTGGCCCCAAGTCAAAAAGAGCTACCTTTAGACCTGCTACAGACAAGTGATAGGCTACCGCGCTCCCAATATAACCGGCTCCCACCACAATAACATCAAACGTATTGCTCATTGAATCGAATAATTCCCTGTGCACTATAGACATAAGCGAAACCATATTTAAAGCAATACACAGAACAACCACCATTGTTGGGAATGATCTTCCTTGATAAAGGTTATCTCTAAGCGAAGGATGGGACCGGACGAATGGTTTTATCCTTTGATAGCGCCTTCAACCATTGCCTCAAAAAAACTGTGTCGGAAGAACAGAAATAGTATAACAACTGGCAGTGAAATCAAAATACAAGCTGCGCCAATCACTTGTAGATTGATGATATTCTGGCCAAGGAAATTATACAAACCAAACATAACGGGTTTGTACTGATTTTGACTCACGAGCAAATAGCCAGCTAGAAATTCATTCCATACATTGACAAATGTGAGCAAAAAAATTGCCACCAAGCCTGGCAAAGTCAGCGGCATGATCACCCGAAAGAGGGCACCTATGCGGCTACAGCCGTCGATTAAGGCCGCATCATCAAGGTCTCGAGGAATCGCATCGAAAAAACCTTTGGCAATCCACACGCTGAGAGGCAGAAACATACCAACATATACAATGATTAGGAACGCCCTGTCGTCATAGGGAAGTCCTGACTTACGAAGTACAACACCCATCTGGTAAAGACCCAGCAAGTTGGTAAGCAGCGGCACACCAGTAATTGCAATAATGGCGGTCATTAGTGCTCTCTTGCCACGAAAATTAAAGCGTGAAAACGCATAACCGGAAGCTGCAGCCAAGAGAACCACCAGCAGTGAGGCAGATACAGCATATAACAATGTATTGCCAAGATAAACGCTGATCAGAGTGCCAGTGATATCAAAACCAAGAAAGGATTTTGGGTCTGACTTAATTGACAGTACACGGGAGTAGCCATCAGTTGACCACCGGCAGGCAGTTATGTTGAAGGATTGTGTAGGTGTATCGCAAGGGAAAAGTATGGGCGGATTTCGCTGGATGTCCTGCTGAAGTTTAAAGGATTCAATGACCGCAATTATGATTGGAAACATCATTACCGAGCAAATAACAATAAGACAGCAATGAATCAACCAATGGTTTTTGTGGTGGGCACCCTGGGACCTATTAGCCATTTACTTCCTCCAATCTTGTCATACGCAGAGTGCCAACAATCAACAACAAATTGATAACTCCAATGACTAGTGCTAACGCGGCTGCCCAGTTGAAATTAACTTGCAACCAGCCAATGGAATACAGCAACCACGGCATGATTTGAGTTTCTGTTCCAGGACCACCGCGGGTAAGACTGAAAATCATACCGACCCCATTCATTCCATTTAGAATAAGGCTGAAGATGGCAACTACTAATGTAGGGCGCATGATGGGGAGCATCATGTACCAAATTAATTGCAAACCATTAGCACCATCAATGCGGGCACTTTCAATAACTTCCTGTGGAATCATTTGGATTGAAGCCAATAGCAACAAAGTGACAAAAGGTAGGGACCGCCATGCAGTGGCGAGGATAAGCAAAACCAGTGCTGGCGCAGGGGGAAATGGGAAGTTTCCAATCCACGGATTAGGGGGTGGGGCAGTCAAAACAGATAAACCGTTAGGTGGAAATAAGTGCGGATTTTGCATGATAGAAGACAAAACGCCGTACGATGGTAGAACCAGCAAACGGAATATCTCTCCGCCTATGATATCGGAAAGAACCCATGGAAGAAATAATAATGTGGTGTACAAGCCTGAAAAACTGATATTTCGACTGAGTAGGTAAGCGATGCCAAATCCACCCACCATAGTAATAACCACAAAGATAACAAGAAAAACAATTGTAAGGCCAATGCTCTCTTGGAATAAGGTTGTGGCAAAAAGTTGTGTAAAATTTTTGAGACCCACAAACACCCATCCCGTTGGCTTGCGCTGCTCCAAGCTGAGCCAGATCGTGTATAAGAAAGGATACACTTGGATAGCAAATAGAACTACTAGCGTAGGAAAAAGTAGCCAAAAAGGCAAAGAATTATCTAACCATTTAGGATGTTTCTTTTTAAACGACTGTGATAATACCTGTTCCATAATTTGTTGTATTCTATCAAGCTAAATTTAAAAAAGTTTAACAATCATCAGGGTGGCAAGAAAATCTCTTGCCACCCCACCGATCCACTAGACGATAGGTCGTAGAAATGTCGTAGAAATAGCAAGCCTAGTGGTTTGAATTGTATTGAGCTGCAGCGGCATCCAGAGCCGATGCAATGTCAGCCGTTGGATCCTGTTTAATCAGTTGATAGAATACAGTCGCGACGATTGGCTGAGCAGCAG
>JBJKOR010000010.1:0-12652 GCA_046707185.1 Anaerolineales bacterium
GGTTGTGAGCCAACTGATAGGTTCGGTCGCCATGTTTGTAATGCCGGTCAATATATGCATATAAGCTGCCCACATGGTCACATAAGGTGTCATCCACAATCAGCACCGAACGGTCTTTTTTCAGCCGCACCGCTTTCGACACCTTCATGACATACTCGATCCGGTGATCATTCACTTGCTCTTCCGACCAGCCCTCTTTTGAAAAGAAACGCGATACATTCGTTTTGTCCGAACTCTCCAGCATGCAGCGCGCCTTGTTCGCCATGCTTTTATTCGGCAGCACCATCAGACCCGTCAGATAGTTTTCAAAATGTCGAAATTGTCGGCGGTTCTCGAATAGGTCGCGGAATGCCTCGGCGTGAGTCGCCACCAGCGGTGCAGGTTCAAGAATAGGGACTTGCATAGAATTTCTACCTCGTTCCAGTTGGTCCCAAGAATATCACTTTTGCCTCAAAAACCCTAAAATACAACTCTCGAGTACGTTATACTTTTATCCATGACTACTCAATGGATCACACTGCAAGGCATTGTTGTCGAGGGGTATCGCGTTGCATCCGGGCCATCGAAGGATTATCCCTACGGCGCGCTGGAAAGACAAAAGCCCATCTTCAAATCGCGCGGCCTGAACCTCGACGGATTTTTCAACGGCACATTGAATATAGATATTCATCCGCATACTTTCCAATTGATAAAGCCTGAATTTACATTTCATGCTGTGGAGTGGACGGACCTGCATCCGCCGGAACATTTTTCGTTTTCAAGATGCAGAGTCATTTATAAGAAAAGGAAATATGAAGGCTGGGTCTATTATCCACACCCGGAGACGAAGCGGCGCAATTTCCAGAATCCATCTTTGCTTGAGGTGATCGCTCATGCAATCCCAGGCATTCAATACGGAGATGAAATTCGAGTAGAGGTAAACCCGAAAGAAATTCAGGTATCGTAGTTTTCGAAGTGTCCAAAGGTAGATCAAATAAGTGTAGATTTATACTTCGTTAAAGCACCGTTCTGTGGTATATAATCTCCAATCAAAACTGACTCCAGTGATACTGACGAATTTGTCGGCATATCTCTGAAGCCACAGTTACCATACCCAAACATTCGAGGAGAATCATATTATGAATCGGCTCTTCAAGAAAAGGCAGAATATTTTCCTGAAACTGATTCACGATCAGGCAACGCTGACGCTGGAGGGGCTGGAAGCTTTGAACACTTATTTAAGTTCACAAAGCCCAGACGCCTCCGCCCTGCTGAATGCGAAAGAAAAAGAGGCCGATGAGGCCCGCCGCATCCTGATCGATGAATTGAACAAGACTTTCATCACACCCTTCGACCGCGAGGATATCTTCTCGCTTTCGCGCACGATCGACGATGTGTTGGATTACGCCGACAGCACCGTCAGTGAGATGGAAATCCTAAAGGTGAAACCAACGCCCTTCATGCAGCGCATGGCCTCCCTGCTGAGAGATGCCGCCTACGAACTTTCCCTGGCAGTCGACACGCTGGAGAAGCACCCGGCGGTATCCAACGATCATGCCCAACGCGCCAAGGCACTTGAAAACCGTGTCGAGGGGGTATACCGCGAGGCCCTGGCGGATCTCTTCAGTGGTGTGGAGGATCTGAAGCATGTCGTGAAGATGCTGAAATTGCGCGAGGTCTATCGCCACATGAGCAATGCGGCCGACCGCGGCGATGAAGCGGCCAATGTCATTGCCGATATCGTCGTCAAGATTACATAAAGAGAGGGAAATTTTCCATGTCGCCCATCCTCATCATCGTGATCTTGTTGGGACTTGGCTTTTCCTTTATGAATGGCTTCAACGATTCCTGCACGGTGGTCGCAACGATGATTTCATCACGGGCGTTTTCGCCACCAGTTGCACTGGGAGCTACGGCGCTCGCCAACTTTGTAGCCCCCTTTATCTTCGGCCTGGCGGTCGCCAATACTATGGGAAATGATGTAGTTGCCTACACCGCAATCAACATGATCGTGATCGTGGCATCCTTGACCGGTGCAATCTTGTGGGATTTGACAACTTGGTATCTCGGACTTCCGAGCAGTTCCTCGCATGCCCTCGTGGGAGGCATTCTCGGTGCCGTGCTCATAGGGGGCGGCTGGGAGGCCATCAAGGCTCCAGGGTTAGTCAAGATCCTGGTCACACTTTTTACATCCCCTGTGATTGGCTTTATCGTCGGGTTTATTCTGCTGAAATTGACATTGGCTTTAAGTTGGAACGCGACGCCCCGGATCAACGAGATGTTCAAGCGCAGTCAAATTGTGTCCGGTGTTGCCCTCGCGCTCAGTCATGGCGCCAATGATTCCGAAAAGACCATGGGAATTGTCACCTTGGGATTGGTCACGGCAGGATACTTGAAAGCCTTTGTGGTGCCGTTCTGGGTCGTTATCATCTGCGCAAGTGCGATTGGGCTGGGCACAGCTATCGGCGGATGGCGATTGATCCGCACATTGGGCAGCAAGATCTTTAGAATCCGGCCCATTGATGGCTTTACCTCACAACTGACGTCCGCCATCATCATCATAGGGGCCTCTTTGATCGGCGGACCGGTCAGCACAACCCAGGTGGTGAGTACAAGCATCATGGGTGATGGAGCCGCTGAGAGGGCAAATAAGGTACGCTGGGGAGTGGCACGGGATATCGTAGTAGCCTGGGTGTTGACCATCCCCGCCTCCGCCCTTGTTTCCGCTGGGATATATTGGGTGCTGATTCGAGTTATCCGATAAATAGAATTATCATCGATGAAAATAAAAGAACCGCCGGATAGTTCGGCGGTTCTTTTTATGACATTGAAAATCTTACTTCGAGAACAGCTCCACCAGCTGTTTGACGTGCAGCACGCCGTCAAAGTCCGGCAAACTGCCTTTGGTCAGCTTGGCATTTTCTCCACTCGGATCGCCGAGGCAAGTGACAATCACATCGCCCGCGCCCACATCTTCTTTTTCAGTATATCCATTGGTGGTCACAATGGTTTTCATTCCCGCCGCTTTGGACGCGGCCACGCCGTTCTTCGAGTCTTCCACCACGAAAACTTCGTCAGGTTTCAATCCCAGCTTGGATAATGCCAGGTTATAGATCTCCGGATCAGGCTTCTTCTTGCTGACCACATCGCCCGCCAGCACCAAATCGAATTTGATATCACTAAGGATTTTCCCCGTGATGGCTTTCGCGGCCTTCTCGTTCGATGTAGTGCAGACCGCAATCTTCAGCCCTGCCTCCATCGCTTCTTTCATGAACCGGTGAATGCCCGGTCTCAACGGCAGTTTTCCCGTCTCGATCAATTCCACGAACAAGGCAGTCTTGCGCTTGTGCATCTCCGGGATGAGCTTATCGATCTCTTCCTCGGTCATTTTCCTAGAGAAGCCTTTCGTCTTCCAATGATGCTTCATGCGTTCCTTGCCGCCCGCAATCTGGAGCAATTCATGATAATACTCCACGCTCCACTCGTCGGTAAATCCATATTCCTTGAAGGTCATATTGAACGACACGCGGTGGCCGTCTCGTTCGGTATCGATGATCACGCCATCCTGATCGAAGAACACAGCTTTGATTTGCGACATGCTTATTTCTCCATTCATAAAGGCCCTAAGGGTTTTTGAAACCCTTAGGGTCTCCAGAAAATTATTTCTTCATCCCAAAGAACTCGCGGACGAGATCCACGAATAAGCGATCCTCTTCCTTCGTTCCAATGGTGACGCGGAACCAGCCATCGCTACCGTACATATCAGCATTGGGACGCAGGATTACTCCCCGTGTCTCAGCAAAGGCAACCATATCCTTGCCTTTCTTGCCTGCCGGACCACCGTTAAGCAAAATGTAATTGGCTTTGGACGGAAAGACGATCAAGCCGGGCACATCGCTCAACGACTCAGTGATGAAGTCCACTTCACTGTTATTATATTTGACACGTTCCGCCAGCGCCTCTGTATCCTCAAAGGCAGCCAACGCGCCCCACATCGGGATGATGCCCACGTTCCAGGGCAGGAGCGAACCGGAGATTTGGTCAATGACCTCTTTCGCGCCCAACGCGTAGCCGAAGCGCATCCCTGCCAAGCCATAGGCCTTCGAGAGCGTACGCGTGATGATCACATTACTATATTTTTGGGTCAACGCAACCTGCGACATACCCAAGCCGGAGAATTCCACATATGCTTCATCAATTACAAATGGAATTCCCGCCTCCGCGATGGTGACGAAATGTTTGGCATCCATGAAGTTGCCGGTCGGATTGTTCGGGTTGGCGACCACGATGACCTTAGTCTTGTCCGTAACGGCCTTGAGTATTCCGTCAGGGTCGAAGTGCAAGTAATCGTCCTTGTAGGTCATCGGCACGCTGACCATCTTTGCGCCCAGCAGAGTGCCGCGCAACTTGTAGATGCCGAAGCAGGGAGTGTGCTGGATGACCTCTTCGCCGGGGTCAATGAACATACGGAAGATGTTATCGTATACCTCGCTGGAACCGTTGCCAATCATCACGTTTTGGGGGCCGTCCAGCCCGTTGATCTCGGCGATCTTGGAACGAACCACAAGTCCTTGATCGGGATAGCGGTTTGCCATCTTGGCATACTTAATCATCGCTTCCAACACCTTCTCGGAAGGCGGATTCGGATTCTCATTGGACATCATACGATGTAGTGATGGCTGTCTCCAAGCTAGTTCGATGTGATTCGAAATGTACATGGGAATGCCCTTTACCCACGGGACGTAATAATCTTCGATTTTCTTTGTCATACCTTTGCTCCTGATAGTTTGATATATCGCTGGTGGCCGAGTAGGCGGCGTTCGTCCGCCGTACCGAGGCCACCATATTTCATGAATTACTTCTTGGGCAGTAACCCGTCGGTCTCGATACAGGCAAGAAATACACTTGCCCTACTCCACCAACGAAATTCGCTTTATGCCTTGCCAACCGACTCCACCATCTGCATCCAATGCATAACGGCTTTCTTCGTCGCTTCGCGGGTAAATTTGTCGATCTTACCAGGATCATACTCATCACGATGGGCGGTGATGTACTCAAACGTGGAGTCGATAAACGTATGCTTCAACTCGGTGGAGACGTTGAACTTCGCGCCGCCAGCCGCCAGCAGTTTCTTGATGTATTCTTCAGACAAGCCGGTTCCACCGTGGACCACGAGCGGAGTCTTGATTCCGTTGCCGTTCAACATCTTATTGATGGTGCCCAAACGATCGAAATCGACCTTCGGGTTCTTGGTCTTGTAGACGCCGTGGGCGGTGCCGATGGCCGGGGCGAAAATATCCAAGCCGGTGCGCTCCACGAACTCCACGGCCTGCTTTGGGTTCGCCAACTGCGTTTCATCTTCCGAGACTTTGATCTGGTCTTCCACACCGCTGACGGTTCCCAACTCCCCCTCGACGGAGATGTTGCCAACCTTATGGCAATAGTCCACCACTTCCTTCGTTTGGCGAATGTTTTCCTCATACGCCTGCTTTGACGCATCGATCATGATATTGGTATAGCCTGTATCAGCGCATTTTTTGCAGTAGTCAACATCGGTGCAGTGATCCAGATGCAGCACAACCGGCACCGGCGCCTTTTGCGCAAGCGTACGATAGATCGAGACCAAGATATCGGCCCCAAAAAATTGGGACGGCTTCACCGAGGTCTGCACCATGACCGGCGACTTGGTTTCAATTGCCGCGTCGAGCACCGCCTCGAACTGAATCAAATTCGTGACATTGAACGCTCCAACCGCATAATGGTTCTGCGCGGCCACAACCATGATTTCTTTTGCATTTACGATCGACATAAAGCTCTCCTTTTGTTTGATTAATTGATGAAGTTCTCGACTTACTTGTATAAAGGTCGTGGAATAAAAACCACGCCCGTCTTACTCGTCTTATTTTTTCTTCGCCGCTTTTCCTCCCACCTCCTTCAGCCAACCTTCCCAGCGATAGTCTGTTACATGCTGGCGAAAGCGACCGAACCATAGATCGGCATAGCCTTGAAAATCTTCTTCCAATTTCGAGATGCCGGTTTGCGTCACTCCCCACATCGCCTCGCGCAGCTCCGACATTGGCCACATCAATTTCAGACGCGCAAAAGTTTTCGGGGTCACCTCACCAAAATATTCCTGGAGAAAGAAGCGGATCTGCTCATCGGTCAGGCGATGGTGATGGGAAAAATTTCCGAGGTCGAAGAAGATATCGCCCATGCCGGCATATTCCCAATCGAGCAGGCGAAGTTCGCCAATCTCTCCCGGCACATCCTCCTCGAGCCAATTCAAGTTGAGCAGATCATCATGGCACGGCGTAGGAGAGTATGGATCGCTTGATAAAGCCTTTTCCACTTCATGCATCTTCTGCGCAATCCAATCCCAGTCGAACGGAAATTTGCAGTGATGAGCCTTGGATGTTTGGACCAGCATTGCCACGTGGCGGAAGACATCGAACTCACTATCCAGCCTTGGGCCGCGCCTGTGGAACAAGCGGATCTTCCTTGCCACGCGAATCAGATAATCGGGCTTTACGATTTCATCGGGCAGGATACGCTTGCCATTTATAAAGCGCGTCACAATGTAGCCTTCCGGCTCGATGAAGTAAACAACCTCCGGCGCGATTCCGAGTTCACCGGCAGCTTTGTTGGCAGCGTATTCCACATCGCGTTTGATGCCCAACATTTCGGTGCCTTCGCCGGCCAGCCGAATCACATACGATTTGCCATCCGCATCGATCTTGAAATTGAGATTCGTAATGCCGCCGCTCAGCGGAGTCTTCTTGATGTTCTTCGACTCGGCCAGGAACGGCACTTTGGCAATGGCTTGGTCAATGGCGGACACCATGTTCTTATCTCAGATGCTTTCGTTACTACGCTGCGGTTGTTACAGGAGTGACCATGCGTTCGCCAACAAATGCTTCCAAATTGGAAAAGCCTTTTGCAAAGGTTTCGACTGTACTGACGGTGGCGGGATGTATGTTGAACTGCTCCAGTGACAAGCCATTCAGATCATAGGCCTGGATGCAGTATGGCAGGGTCAACATTTTGTCCAAGACTTGCTGCGGAACATCTTCATCCATTTCGGGACGGAGGTTCAATTGATCGCCAATTTGGAAAAGTGGTTCCAAAACATAAGGTGGGCAAGTATACACGATATTTCCGCCTGCGATCTTTTGAATGTCCCAGTATTCCAGCTTACCCGCCACAAGTGGCCCGACGCGCATCGAGCAGGACAGCAGCTTGCTGGCATATCCGCCTTCCGTCAACATGCGATAGGCCCGCTTGAAGACGGCGATGCCAAACCAATGTTTTTCCTGCCAGGATAATTTGATTTTCTTGCGATCCGCCTGGAGATCGAGGGCCGGATTTTCGGTCAGGCGTCCAATCATCATCGTGACGACAGCGCGCCAACGGCTCACATCCACTTTATTCTTTTCTGCCATCTTCAGTCCTTCCATGACTGAATCTGCGGAAGCCATGATCTGCGGCAATGTAAAACAAGTGGTTGTATTGGTGCTGATACCTTTCGAGGTAAGAACTTTGAGAACCTCCATGCCCTGCATACTGGCGGGCACCTTAATCATGATATTCGGGGCGATCAAGCGGAACTCCTCCGCGGCTTCGATCATCGGGTCGGTCTCAGCGAATAAGCGCGGATCCAATTGAGCAGAAATCCAGCCGAAACGGCCGTTGGTGGCTTCGAACATTGGCAGATAAAATTCCGAGCCGCGCCTCACGATTTCCTTGTAGGTTAACAAGGCTAATCTCTTTTGATCGAGCTTGGGGTTTTCATGGCACAACTTCCGAACCCATTCATCCCAATACTTCGGATCGCTTTGAATGGCGCCCCAGGAAAGAGGCGGATTGGTTGTACAGCCTCGGAAGACACTCTGCTCCGGATGTTCAGCATTATAGAGACGCAATAGTTGTTCTTTTAGGGCGGCTTTATGCGATGGTTCCGCTGCATTGATCAGCTTCTGGACCCATTGATCAAAAATCAAGGGAGACGAATCCCACCAAACTTCCAAATCGGGGTTCGTTTGAATCAAGCGTTCTACAGGGCTTTCTATCATGACATCTTCTCCTTTCGCAAGATTGTCGCTTTCAATCATGCGCCAAGTTCACCGCAGAGATCACAAAGTTCACGGAGAGCAAAAAATAAGGGAACTCCGTGCGCTCCGTGTTCGCTGTGATGAATCACCAATCCGTTCATCAAGATGCAATTTATGCGCGAATGCGTTCTCCTTTCGGATCCCATAGAGGGGACGAAACGACAACGGCGCCAATTTGTTCACCAAAGAACTCGGCTTCGAGTTTGGTGCCGGGCTTGCTATACTCAATGGGTACATAAGCATAGACGATGCTTTTCTTGACCGAATAACCATACCCGCCTGCGACGATCCAGCCGATGGTCTTTCCATCCAGTGTGCGGATCGGTTCCTTACCGATGGCAATCACGCGATCATTGGCCAGAGTCAGGCATACCAGCTTGCGCGTTAAACCTTTTTCCTTGGCCTCGACCAGCGCATCTCTTCCGATGAAATCGCCTTTTTTCATTTTGACGGCAAAGCTCAAGCCGGCTTCGAGAGGATTGTAGTCCGGAGTAATCTCACTGCTCCAATAGCGATAACCTTTTTCGAGTCTCATCGTGTCAATGGCTTTGTATCCGCCCGCGACCAAACCTTCGGGCTGGCCCGCCTCCCAGAGAATGTCCCACAAGCGCAAGCCGTATTCCATCGGGCAGTAGAACTCCCAGCCCAGCTCGCCGATATACGTCACGCGCGAAGCGAGAAGCGGCACATCGCCAACCGTGATGTATTTGGCGGTCAAGTAAGGGAAGTTGGCATTGGAAACATCATCGCTGGTAACTTTTTCCAAAATCTTGCGCGCCTTCGGTCCCCATAGGCCAATGCACGAATATTGCGAACCAACGTCTTCAATCGTCACCGAACCATCATCAGGCATGTTGATAGAGAGCCATGAGGCATCGTGTTGACCGAATGCGGTACCGGTGATGATGAAGAAGCGTTGTTCGCCGAGGCGCGTGACTGTGAAATCACATTCGATGCCGCCGCGTTTGTTCAGGCATTGGGTGTAAATGACCGAACCAATCGGCTGGTCAATATTATTGGAGCAAACATAATTCAGGAACTTCAACGCACCAGGCCCGCGCACTTCATACTTATTGAAGGAGGTTTCATCGAACAGGCCCGCATTCTCGCGCGTCATCAAATGTTCATAGCCGATGGCGCGTGACCAATTCTGCCGCGACCAACCCTGTGGTTCGTGTCCATGCGTGGCCTTCTCCTCGTAAATCCGGAACCAGTTCGGGCGTTCCCATCCAAACTTTTCGCCGAAGGAACAGCCGAGGTCGCGCAGGCGGAAATAGGTTGGCGAGACCCGCTGGCCGCGGCGCGACATGCGCTCCTCGCCGGGATAATGAATATCGTAGTATTGAGTATAGGTTTCGATGGTGCGCGCCACCGTGTAATCGAGGCTGTTGTAATTGGTGCCAAAGCGGCGAACATCCAGCCGCCAAACATCCCATTCGGGATGACCATCAATGATCCATTCGGCCATCGTCTTGCCGATGCCGCCCGCGCCCGCCAGTCCATGTGCGCAGAACGCGCACGCCACCCAGAAACCTTTCACTGATGTGGGGCCAAGTAAAAATTCGCCATCGGGTGTAAAGCCTTCCGGTCCATTCAACAGTTTGATGACTTCCGCATTCTCGATGGCCGGAACGCGCTTGATCGAATTTTCCATCAACGGTGTAAAGCGTTCCCAATCCGGCGGCAACAACTGGAATTTGAAATCCTTTGGAATACCTTTCAAACCAAATGGTTCAGGCTGACGTTCATATCCGCCCGTCACCAAGCCGCCGACTTCCTCGCGCCAATAAACAAGTAAATCAGGATCGCGCAAGGTCGGAAAATTATGCAGGACGCCTTCGATCGGTTTCGTCAAAATATAAAGATGCGCCATCGGGACAACCGGCAACTCCAAGCCGACCATTTTTCCCACCTCGCGTCCCCACTGACCGGAAGCGTTCACCACGACTTCGGTCTTGATCGAACCCTTATCCGTCACCACTTCGCTGACACGCCCATTCTTGACGATGATCTTTTCAACGTTCGTATCCGTGAATATCTTCGCGCCGCGATTCTTCGCACCGATGGCTAACGCATTGGTCAGGCCGGTGGGGTCGATGATGCCGTCATTTGGAGTGAACGCCGCGCCAACAACTCCGTCCAAAGAAATCAACGGAAATTTTTCCTGGGCTTCTTTTGGGGAGATCAATTCCATCGCCACGCCAAAGGAACGCGCCATGCCAACGAGGCGTTTGTTTTCTTCCATGCGTTCGGCGGATGACGCCAAACGTACGCCGCCGACTTCACGCCACGATGTATCCTGACCCGTTTCCGCTTTCAATTTGCGGTAGAGATCGGTACTGTAATGCATCATGCGCGTCAGGTTGGCATCCGAACGCATCTGTCCCACCAAGCCCGCGGAATGCCACGTCGAGCCGGATGTCAACTCGTGCCGTTCGAGAAGAACCACATCCTTCCAACCCATGAGCGTCAGATGATAGGCGATACTGCATCCGCCCACGCCGCCGCCAATAACGACTACTTGCGCTTGCGAAGGTAATTCAGCCATGCAACTCTCCTTGAGAAGACCTGACATGTCTTCGTAGAAGCCCGATAATTCGCGTCTTCCGCCGCGCAGCGGTCCTACCATACAACCGCGCGGCTGAGACATGTCAGGTCTCAGTATTGAAAATATAAAGGTATTACCACCAAGCAATACCTTTTGAAATCAACTTTGCCAGATCGAATCTGGTTTTGCCATCTCAGCAACAATATCGAACGAAGAAATCACGCCCAATGGAAAAGCATTGGATTCCTTCTCATCCACCACCACCAAACGATGGTAATGTTTTTGGATCATCAGATCCGCCGCTTCGCGCAAACTGGCGTTGACATCCACGGTAAGCGTCGGGTGCATCACATCGCTCACCGTCAACTTTTCATCGATGCCTTCCTTCACGAAACGCAACAAGTCTCTTCCGCTGACCACGCCCTGCGGAACACCTTGGGCGTTGACCACTAAAACGGAGCGCCACCCGGCCTGGGTCATGGTGCGAGCTGCGGAATAGATCGGCGTCTTGGCGCGGCACACCAGAATCGCGTCGGACATCACATCTGCCACCGTTTGACGACGCGGTATCTCTTCCTGCGCGATGCTGGCGACAAAATCAGAGAGCGAGATCATGCCGACCGGCTTGCCATTCTCGGTCACGAGCAGCCGACTGATGTGCTTTTCCATGAGGATACTGGCAGCTTCGGTCAAGGGAGAGCTTGCATCCACCGAATCAACCGGCTTCGACATCAAATCCGCCGCGGTCAGCTTACGCATGGTAGCGAGGCTGTTGCTATCCACCGAAAGCCATTCGCCCGCCAAAAGGTCCACGTCGGAGATAATGCCCAAGGAACGGCCGTCCCTATCTGCAACGACCAGCCCATGGATGTGGTGTTGATTCAATAGAACAGCGACCTGCCCGAGCGTCGCGTCGGGGCGGCAGGTCAATAAACCGGGGTGCATCAAGTTACGAACAAGTTTGGTCATGGCGGTCCTCCTTTATTGAACCTCATCCACGTCTTTGTACCATTTGACGCGGTCACCCACGCGGGCGCGCAATCGCCAGGCCAGCGATTTCGGTTCACTCTCGATTCGTTGCATGGCATCGTTGACTTGGGATTCCACTTGTGACTTTTGTTCGGGCGTGAGTTGGGAATATCCCTGTGCAAGGGTCCGCACCTTATCGAGATTCATGGTGACAGTCCGCCAGAATCCCCAATCGTTCCCGCAAATGCCGGCGATGCGCTTGATATTGATCACTTCGTTATCGGTATCGCCCAAAGAGTGTTCAAGTAATAACATGATCGTATCGATAATATCTTTCTCATTGATCTGCACAATTTGCATTTTCTCGAGAAGAAGCTCAGCCAATGGAATCGTGGGCGAGTCGACCTCCAAACGATTTGCCCAATAGATGGTATGACAGAAATCGAGCTTTTCGTAGAAAACGTCCAGGTGCAAACCAGCTTCCGGTTTTTCGTAGATTGCGCGCTCTCCTTCAGAGACAATGAAGACTTCGCGATTCTCCCTGTAACCGAGCGAATTCATTAGCTCCTGAATTTGTTTGGTTTGTTTGCTGTAGGCTGCAAAGTCGATGTCGGTATAGGCGCGTCCCATGGCCGCCTGAAGATAACCGAATTTCGAACAGTGCATTTGAAAAGCCAGCGATCCAATGACCCGCAAGATGATCCCCGAATCTCCGGCTGCCTTCAAAATGTGTTTCAACTCGTTTTCGAACTTTTCACGTTCGCCCTGATCCTGCTCACCCATCCCAATTGTGCTACCAGCCATATTGACTCCTGGAATCGAATTTTGATCTGTAGCTCCTATGAAAACGGAGGAAAAATCCATTATAGGCATTATAACTAATAAGGCAAAAACTTGCAATTTCTTTCAGATTCTTATATAATCTTGCAATATCGAATTTAACCCCACTTAGTTGACCCAAGGCTTAATTGATGAGTAAACCGCTCATTCCGGCACAGAGGCGAGAAAAAATTCAGAAGTATCTGGAAACTTATAAGATCGCCCGAAC
>JBJKOR010000011.1:0-3502 GCA_046707185.1 Anaerolineales bacterium
CCATTTCAACGAGTAATAATTCTCATGACCGATAATTTCATTCCACCTTTCTATCTGAAAAGCACATCCATACAAACCCTGTTAGCCAGCAGTATGATGCGTACATGGGGACTAAACCCCCTGCTGCAGGTTGCCAAAGAAGCGATCCTTAATCCAATTGAGGATGTCAAACTTCAAGGCTTTTATTCGTCCCAACCGAACGGAAGAGCCAAAGGCGTGGTCATGCTCCTGCATGGCTGGGAAGGCAGTATCAATTCCGCATATATTCTGCACACGGGAAGATACCTGTTCGAGAATGGCTTTTCCGTCTTTCGATTGAATTTCAGGGATCACGGCCACACACATCATCTCAATCCCGGACTGTTCTACGCAGTTCTATTGGATGAAGTCTTCGGCGCGGTTCAACAAGCCGCAGCCTATGAAAGCGGACTTCCCTTCTATCTGGTCGGATTTTCGCTGGGTGGCAACTTTGTTTTGCGGATCGCCCGCAAATGCGCGGAACAGCCGATCGGAAATCTGAAACACGTGATCAGTGTCAGCCCGGCGCTCGATCCGGAAAAATCAACGAAGGCAATTGATAAGAATCCTATTCTCCGAAACTATTTCCGCGGCGATTGGTCGCGCTCGCTTCTAAAAAAGCAAACCTGCTTTCCAAAGCTATATGATTTCCGTGAAGTGGTAAAGCGCAAAACCATCATGGAAATGACTGATCTATTGATCGAACGCTACAGCGAGTTTGAAAGTTCATCGGACTACTTTCAGCATTATGCAGTACTGGGTAACGCTCTTGAAAATCTCACTGTCCCTACGACCATCATTACCGCACAAGATGACCCGATCATCCCAGTGGAAGATTTTTACGATTTGAAGTTATCGTCAACTACCGATCTCATCATTCATCGTTACGGTGGACATAATGGTTTTATTCAAACCTTATCCGGCAAAGCCTGGTACGAGAAGAAAATCATCGATCTACATCAAATGGTGACAGTTTCTTAGTTGGTTAACCTGTTTTGATGAGCAAAGCCTAATTCGCTGTTCACGATCGCTTTCAACTCTTTCAACGGCAGCGTCTGCAAATCAAACGTACATTTTTCTTGATCCGGAAAGATCTGATACTGGGATTACAGAAAGATCTCAAATGGTTCGATAAATGCTTTCGAGAATTGACTCCTGTCAAGCGTGTCATTGATCGTCAGGGTTTCTTTCCCTTCTGGATTCAAAGTCTTCAGAATCAAGTGAAAGGTCCGCACATCACTACATTGCGGTCAATCTTGCCATCGCATTGTTCCTTTTGTTCGTTCTCGAATTCATACACAGTATTTAGGGCGATTGTAAGGTTACAGTTTTGTAATTATGCTACATGCAATCCAATGCCATTACCGTATCACTTTGACATATAATTTTCTTATCTTTTCTACTGTTGCAAAAACATGCCTGAAGAATCATCACGTCAACTAAAAGTCTTTCTCTGCCATGCTTCGATTGATAAGCCGAAGGTTTGAGCTCTATCGCTGCTTAATTCCAGCGCACTTTGAGAAATGCGAAGTCCCCTATGGTTTGAAAGAACTCCAATACGCTGAGCTGTTCGAGAAAGATGGCTATTCCAAAGCGAAGTTCAAAATACGAATGCAAAGAAACGGTTGAAGCCGCGGCGATACCCATTTTAGAAAAGCTCCCAAAGAAAGAAATGTATGACCCATGACTGAACCTAAGCAAACAAAGACTTCTCCTAAATTGAATATGCCGATCATTGTTGCACTGATTGGATTGGTTGGAACAATCTGCGCGGCATCGATCAGGTCGCCCTTGATATCCAACTGGGTGGCGAGTAAGCCAACAGCAACACAGGTGTATACGCAGGTTCCTTCGGCTACTGCTTTACCTTTAGATACCTTTACTCCTATTCCGCCGACTTCAACGCCTATTCCCCCAACACCCGCACTTGGTATTGGCTCGACCATGATTTCCGATAAAGATGGGATGAAATTGATGTATGTGCCAGCCGGAAATTTTCAGATGGGATGCAACGATCTTACAGACGCTGCGGCTCATACCGTTGATCCAAATGCCTTCTGGATCGATCAAACTGATATTACCAATAAGATGTACGCTCTGTGCGTCAATGCAGGAGTTTGCAAACCGCCAATAGATACCAATTCTCAAACCCATTCCAGTTATTATGGCAATTCGCAGTTCGATAACTATCCAGTGATCTCCGTGAATTGGAATATGGCAAACACCTATTGCAAATGGGCAGGACGCCAATTGCCCACCGAAGCGCAATGGGAAAAAGCGGCGCGCGGCATGAACGGACGCACTTATCCGTGGGGCAATGATGCACCGAACAATAGTTTGTTGAACTATAACCGGGATGTAGGAGATACAACCGCGGTTGGAAGCTACCCCAGCGGAGCCAGCCCCTATGGTGCTCTCGACATGGCGGGCAATGTGTGGCAATGGGTGGCAGATTGGTATGACGCGAATTACTATAACAACTCACCATTCTCCAATCCTTTGGGACCTTCTTCCGGACAATACCGCGTCCTGCGCGGCGGATCATGGGACGACAGTGCGAACCTCGTTTTGTCTGCCTACCGGGCTGGAGGTGACTCCAATCTCACGAGCCTCAGTTACGGTTTTCGGTGTGCGCTCTCGCAATGATTCTGTGTTCTGCTTTTAAGTTCTGCGATCAAAGGGTGTTCTGAATTGCTTTTCGTTTCCCTAAATCAAACTCACATGAGAAATTGAAAGCTCCTAATCGAACTTGGAGCTTTCAATCATTTGCATCGTTATCGACTATTCAAGCCGTTCCCAACCTCTCTACCACATTCTGCAAATCATCTTCACTCGGGATCACACATGAGGCGTGACGCTCTCCAAGCCCGCTTTTTCTACATAGCGCTCGATCAAACGCTGCACCACGCGCGGATGGATCGGTTCTGCCCGATGAAGAGATAATCACTGGACGCAACGGGCCGCATCTCCAGCCAATCCGTGAGTTCCTTGCGAATTTCGCTGCCCGTCGAGACCGCAGAACGTAACTGATCATCTGCAAGAGAAAGAATTCAAGCCGTTTCCTTACAAAGGCTGCTTGTCTTTTTTATCTCGCTAGATTCCAGCCAAAGCAAGCCAAATTGCTTTAAGGCTAAATTTCTTTCCCTTCGAACTGACTATTATAAAGCTCGGCATAGAAGCCGTTCTTCGCCAGCAGTTTCGCGTGCTTGCCTTGCTCGACAATATCGCCATTATTCATTACCAAAATCCAATCGGCATCGCGGATGGTTGACAGGCGGTGTGCGATGATGAAGCTGGTACGCCCCTGCATCAACGTATCCATGGCTTTCTGAATCAATACTTCGGTGCGCGTATCTACGGAACTGGTGGCTTCATCGAGAATAAGAATTTTGGGGTCAGCCAGGATGGCCCGCGCAATGGTCAAGAGCTGCATCTGGCCCTGAGAAATATTACTGGACTCTTCGTTGATTATTGTTTTGTAGCC
>JBJKOR010000012.1:0-2366 GCA_046707185.1 Anaerolineales bacterium
TCAGTACAATACTATTAACAATTCAATGAATAAAGAGCACGATTTTTAACCTGTTATATGCGGCGCTGGAAATTAACGTTTCCCGCCTGGTTGTTCCCTTTTTCTTCAAAACCTGATGGATATCTGATGAATTTTTTCTGTTTTCCCTTTGGCGTTTTTTTTCTTATCTCCTAAAAATTTATCCTTTAAATCATAGAGGGGGAGTGTAGAGGGACACATTTCCAAGTGCCTGTTGCAGACAGTTTCTGCGAAGAAACCCAAGGGTAAAAAATCAACGATACTACGGAGTCAAAAATTGTCAGAGAGCCAGAAAGAGCAAATGGCAACGGGCAAACAGAAGACGGATCCGGATTACCGAATGAACAAGCGGGAGGGCTCTGTTGTAAAAATATTAAAAGAGTGCGACAATTTCTTAGAAGACTCAATAAGAAAGGAGCAGATGTTTAGTGCCAAGCTTAGGAGAATATCAATCAATCACTGAGCAAATATCGTCCAAAAACATACAACTGCCTATGCTCCAACTTGCCACTTTCCAGTTTTCTGCCATGGGCTCATTCTGCGCCCTGCATTTATACGCCGCCGATTACGCCACCGCTGATACGGTAGCTCAATCAGCCATGGTTGAAATATCTCGAATTCAGACGAAGTATTCGAGATATGCTGCAGACAGTTTTCTATCCCGGATCAACAACACAGCCCAATACGGGGGATCCATAGAGGTGGATGAAGAAACAGCCGGGTTATTGGATTATGCTTTCGCATGCTTCAAGAAAAGTGGGGGGCTGTTTGATATCACTTCCGGGATCTTACGCAAGGCTTGGGATTTTGAATCACCCGAAATCCCTGACCAGGGCACTATCGAACGTCTGTTACCGCTGATCGGGTTGGACAAAGTCTTGTGGCAGAAGCCCACCCTGACGTTTCCAACTCCAGGCATGGAGTTGGACTTTGGAGGGATCGGCAAAGAATATGCTGCAGACAAAACGGCTGCCGTCTGTCTCTTTTTGGGAATCGAACATGGCTTAGTGGATTTGGGGGGAGACATATGTGTTATCGGTCCCCACCCCAGCCGCGAACCATGGCACATTAAGATCCGTCATCCCAGGAACCCGGACACATTCATGTCTTCTGTTGATTTGGCGCAGGGCGCGATTGCCAGTAGCGGCGATTATGAGAGATTCATCGAGGTAGAGGGAAAGCGCTATTGCCATATCATTCATCCTCTTACCGGTTGGCCGGTTAGCGGATTATCTTCGGTCAGTGTAATAGCTGATCAATGTTTGGTCGCCGGCAGTGTTTCAACCATTGCGATGTTGCTCGGCCGTGCCGGAAAGCAATGGTTGGATGAATTGCGAGTTCAGTATGTCTGCCTGGATGATGAGGGGAAACTGGAAGGTACAGCGCCTTTCCTCATTGGGGAATCGGCTTAGCCTCACCGAGGCGGATCAACCGGGCAATATATTGATTACGCTAATGTGTTGATATTTTTTCCTATACTCCCTGTTGTCGCATTCGATGTATTTGGTGACGGAGTCGATTTGTTCCCACCCAGCGAATTGAGCGAATTGTTACTCTTTGCCAGGAGTTGAGTAAAATCTGTCCCTGCTACGGCATTGTTTCCTTTACTATTTGCCGTTCCGCTACTGGAGTGATGTCTGCCGGTCACCAGCGGCTTCATGCCGTTAATGAAATCCTGTTTGGAAACACTGCCGGTACCGTTTGGATCAAGCCTGCTGAAAACCGAATCGGAGCCCATTGTCTTGATGGAAGATGGTGGATTCAGTGTTTGAAATGCCTTTTTAAACTGAGCTTTGGTTATACTCCCTGAGTTTCCGGTATCCATTTTCTGAAACAGGTTTGCCATCTTGGTTGCAGGATGCATGCGCATACTTGCGCCTGAGACAACTTGAGGCATCATCCCGCCACCACTTCCAGAAATACCGCCAATAGCAGACATAACTAATCTCCTAATTCTTCAATAAAAAACTGTTGTTCAACAATAGCGACCAGCTCGTACAACGTAACACCTGCCTAGCTTGAGACAACTTACCCGGAAACACACTGTATTCTTTGGAACGCACTTCTGCTGTCCGATAAATTTCCCCTTCAGGCGCTGCACGAGACAACCTATCTCTACCACAATGTGGTATATGCAAGCATACGCTCGAAATTTGCAAATCACCAATGAAATAAATTGATCGGTTCTCAATATGATTTTTATAAGCCGCCTATTACCGGCCACACGCGACTATAAGCACTACAACTTGCTTATAAGATTCAAAAAAAAGCGAAAGCCCGCTGCGATTTCACGCAACGGGCTTTTAGACGAACAGCCATTTAAATTGGCTAATTGTGCTTGGGCCTTT
>JBJKOR010000013.1:0-10408 GCA_046707185.1 Anaerolineales bacterium
CAACTGACCGGCATAACGTTTGGCGGAGTTGTGAACAGCCGGAACATCGGCGCGCCAATGCTCCTGGGATTTTTTCATCGCTTCGATGGCTTCCCGTAAATCTTTCGAAGGGTCGCGAATCAGCTTCAAGCGTGCGAACAAGGCAAGCAGCAATCCAAATGAAAATCCGACCGCGGCACGCGGCTGGCCCTTGTGATTGAAAATCCAAACCGGAATATTTTTTTCCTTTGCGCGTTTGGACAACTCGCCGCCCGTGCAGATGGCAACCAGGCTGCATTGATTCTTTACTGCATTCTCAAATGAGTCGAGAGTCTCCTCGGTGTTGCCGGAATGTGAAGATAAAACCACCAGCATCTCTTTGCCCTTTGCAAACGCCGGCAGGCCGTAACCGCGGTGGACAAAAATCGGCGCAGCACAGGTTTCCAAAACGGCAGCCGCCACCAGGTCCGCGCCGATGGCGGAACCGCCCATGCCCGCGATAACAATCTTCGAGACTTCCGAAGTTTTAAAAACTTCGGAAGTCCTCCCAGTAGGCAGTGGCATCGTCTGTCCCAATTCCCATGCCGACTTCAATTGATCGGGCAGGCCATCGATTTCGCCCAGCATGTTTTGTGGATCGAGTTTTTTGAATTCAGAAAAGTTATCGAGATCAATCATTATGTTTCTCCAGTTTATTGTATTCGGGATGCCGGCGGATGTACGCGGCTGCGTACGAACATAAGGGAATAACGTTCAGCGATTTCTCGTTGGCGTACTCGAGCGCGGTTTGGGTCAACCGTCCGGCAATGCCCTGTCCTTCCAAAGGCGACGGCACGCCGGTGTGATAGATGACCATTGTATTCCCTTGCAGACGATAATCCAATTCAGAAAGAATTCCGTCAATCCAAATTTCAAAACGATGTTCGGATTCATTGTGGACCACTTCGAGATCTTTAGCATTGATTTCCATAAGTAACCTATTCACATTTATCTTGATTGTTTTACAAACCGGCGTCCCGCCGCCGACAGCGGGATCGGTTATCATTGTCTGTCATCAAATCCTAACTCGGATTTTATCAATGATTCGGCAAAAATGGACGCTTCCCTGTGTTTTTCATTAAACGGAGGTTGACCGCCCCTCTGTTTGCTTTTACAATGGTGGAAAGAACCTACAGCTTTATGAACTATGCTTGCGTTTTTAATGCTGGTTTCTATCGTCCGGATCACGATCCTCCGCGCCTGATCAGTCGCCGCTTGTTTTCGTTTAATTGACCTATAACCCTCGGAGGAAAAATCCCATGTTTACCCCTCTTCTTTCCAAACGTGCACCCGCCTTTTCCGATGTTCCCGATGAAAAGTGGAACGATTGGCGCTGGCAATTAAGTCATCGTTTGAACACAGTGGAAGAAATCGAAAAAGTCATGTCACTGAGCGATTCAGAGAAGAAGGCTCTCAATGCCGGCGGTTTGTTCCGCGTGGACATCACGCCTTACTTCATCTCGCTGATCGATCCTGGCGACCCAAATGATCCAGTGCGAAGGCAGGTGATTCCCACCGACGCCGAAATGGTGCCTTTTACTGCCATGATGGAAGACTCGCTGGCCGAAGACCGCCACTCGCCCGTGCCGGGGCTGGTTCACCGGTATCCGGATAGAGTTCTTATGCTGGTCACGACTCAGTGTGCCTCGTACTGCCGCTATTGCACGCGCTCGCGCATCGTCGGCGACCCGGGACAGACGTTCTCGCGGCGCGAATTCGAGATGCAACTCGAATATCTCAAGCGGACACCGCAAGTGCGCGATGTCCTGCTCTCCGGCGGCGATCCGTTGGTATTGGCGCCAAAGATTCTCGAAGAGATTCTGACCCGCCTGCGCGAGATTCCGCACATCGAAATCGTCCGCATCGGTTCGCGCGTTCCAGTGTTTTTGCCGATGCGCGTTACGCAGGAATTGTGTGATATGCTCAGTCAGTTCCATCCGCTGTGGCTGAACATTCACGTCAACCATCCGAATGAGATCACCAAGGAACTGGCGGAAGCTTGTGACCGCATGACGCGTGCTGGAATTCCGCTCGGCAACCAGTCGGTTCTTTTGGCAGGTGTCAATGACTGCGTCCACATCCAACGCGAATTGGTCCAGAAGCTGACGCGGATTCGAGTCCGTCCGTATTATCTCTATCAATGTGACCTGGTCGAGGGCGCGGGACATTTCCGCACACCGGTTGCCAAAGGCATCGAGATCATGGAAGGTTTGCGCGGACATACATCCGGCTACGCCGTGCCGCAATTCATCGTGGATGCGCCCGGCGGCGGTGGAAAGATTCCGGTCATGCCGAATTACCAGATCAGCGCTTCGGATCACAAGATCATTCTGCGCAACTACGAAGGCTATGTAACGACATATGAAGAGCCGACGGAATATAAAGCGCATGATCCGAAAACATGCAAGTATTGCCAAAGCAAACGCATGGAGCCGGGACAGATCGGAATCACCGGCCTGCTCGACGGCGAGGAAATGTTCATCAAGCCCACCGGCTTCGATGAAATCCATGATCGCCATGGTATTCAACATCGTTTGAAAGATTCGAAAAAATGGCAGCCGCTTGGCATCGGCGCCGGAGACGCTGGCCATCACGAAGAAGCTTAACTGACAAGGAGAACAACTTATGCAAGCCCATCTGAAATCATTGCTTGTAATACTGGCACTGACCGCCTCATTGGCGGCCTGTGCGCCCGGGCAACCGAACCAGGAACAAGTCCTGTCCATGGTGCAGACATCGGTCGCGTCCACCATGCAAGCCCAGAATCAAGTCGGCACGTTCGTGGCGCAGACCGTCGTGGCGCAGGCAACCGCGACCGAAGCAACAACACCCACTCCGGAGTCCACCGAAACTCCTTTCCCCACATTGACACCCATCTCGACAATCTTCACGCCCACAACTGCATCATCCGGCGGCAGCAGTGGAGGCGGGAGTTATAGCTATATTCAACCTGGTTATGCTTGTGACGTGGTTACGATTCCAAGAGATAATACGCAATATGTCCGGAACGAGCACTTTATCGTAAAATTTACGCTTATCAACACTGGAACTGAACAATGGTGCAATAGTAATTCATGCCCATCGAGCGGCGGCCCTGATTTCACATTCGACAGCGGCACCATTTTCTTGTCGTTTTCCGGCCCCATACAACTTAATGCGCTTAAGTCTGGCAAATCGCAAACCTTGGGCCCATATGGCGCAGTTGCCCCATCCAAGGTGGGAACATACATCATGGTATGGAAGCTGCAAGGTCCCATTTGTTACGGCGCCATCCAGATCAAAGTAACTAAATAGAGAACACAGGTGACAGAACAGAGCAGAAAGCGTATGAATGTAAACTCGGGCCGTGCTTCGCAAATCTCCGTTGCGTCTGCACTCTTGCTGATTGGTTGTGACATTTCCGCATTCGCGGCCTCCCAACGCCGATACCCGCCGTAATCGATGTCGATGGCCTTGATCATTGGCAATAAAACTTTTTGCCTGCCAAACCTGGACATCCATGTGAAATGAACGACATGAAACAACCTCCCACGAAACCTCCGTTGAAACGCCGCTGGTACCTGCTCGTTGCAGCAGTTCTATTGATTCTCAGTTGCGATATTGCAACATTTGGAGCCCCTCAGGAAATTCCAACCTCTGTACCAGGCGCGATCGACCTGATGGTCGCCCAAACTGCCGGAGCGGCCGCGACCCAAACCGCGGCCATGATTCCGCCCACGGCGACTCTTACGTTAACGCCTCTCCCAACCTTGGTTCCGCAAGCTACTCCTACGATTACGCCAACCTTTATCTTTATCGTGTTTACACCCACGAAGCTTGGCGGCGCAAGAGGATATTCATGCAATTACATTTCACAGTATCCAAAAGATGGAACCAACATGAACGGCAAGACGGCGTTCACCGGCAAATGGAAAGTGACGAATGACGGCGGCATTGCCTGGGATCCATCTGTGGTGGATTTTATTTTCATTGATGGCACCAATTTTGGAACTGCCAACGAAACCCCACTTCCCACCAAGGTAGGAATTGGCGATTCGATTACTTTAAGCGTGAGCATGATTGCGCCGAACAGACACGGAAAATACACAACGATCTGGAGCTTGAGGGCAGGCGTCAAAGCCTTTTGTTCCCTCAGTATGACCATCAAAGTGAACTAAAGAGAAGCGGCGGCCATTTGGGCCGCCGCTCTTTTTACGATGCAGGTGGAACGGGTTCATTGTTAACGGGCGCAGCCGGCTTATTTCTCAACATCAAAAAGCCCACTACAACCGGAATGGCAATAAGAATGAGCGCTACGCACAACATGCCGAACCCAACGCTGGCCGGCGTAGTGCCCGTGCTTGTAGCCTCATTAAGCGTTGTCGTATAAGGCATGGTGCCGGTAGCAGCCCATACACCGAAGATGCCCAAGAAGATTCCCGGACATCCACAAAAGATGGCAGCGGCGACGGTGGCAATAATCCCGACAGTTCTTTTATCCATTTTGCACGCTCCTTGGAAGTTGATTTGATTAAAGTATACAAAAACCGGACATCAAATGCAATCCCATTTCGCTTAAGTGTAATTCAACCACGCAGCTTCGCACCGACTTCCTGCTCCAAGCGTTTGACGATCTTTTTTCGGATCGCGGCCGCTTCAGCATCGGTCATGGTTTTGTCCGCGGCCTGGTAGGTGAGACTGTACGCCAGCGACTTTTTCCCGGCTCCAATTTGATCGCCGCGATAAAGGTCGAACAAGCGGACATTCGTTACGCTCTTTCCACCCGTTTGGCGGATCAGCGCTTCGACGCGCGAGGCGGCAACGGATTCATCCACAATCACGGCGATATCTTCCAAAACGGGCGGAAATTCAGGAACGGGCTGGATGGCATAATTTGGATTCAAGGAACGCAACGTCTCGAGATCGAACTCAGCAACGAGCATCGGCGCATCGCCCAAATCATATTTCTCTTTGACCAGCGGATGCAATTCGCCAAACACGCCAACTATTTGATCGTTGACTTTGATCTGCGCGGTTTTGCCGGGATGCAGGTATGTCGCGCTGAGCGGAGTCGAAGGCGAAGTCGAAGCGTCGATTGCAGCGTAGGAAACGTTCGTACAGCGGAGTCCGCTCAAAAGGAGTTCGATGCGTCCTTTCATATCGTAGAAGTCAAATAACTTTGAATCCTTCACATCCCATGCGCCCGCCTCACGCAGACCGGTCATCGCCATCGCAAGTTTACGCGGTTCGTCTGGCAATTCGTTTTTGATTGGTTCAAAAACCGAGCCGACTTCAAAGAATGCCAGCGATTCGCCGAGACGAATATTTTTCTCCATCGCGTCCAATACCGAGGTGACCAAACTGCGGCGCATCACGCTTCGTTCCGGCGCAATCGGATTGGCAATGCGGACATAATCGCCACTGATGCCAAGCCGCGCTTCGCTCTCCACGGAGGTGAGGCGATACGATACGACCTCGTCGAAGCCCAACGCCACAAGGATATCGCGCAATCGCTCTTCCCATTCGTGAACCGGATTGCCGATTTGCGGCGGAAGCGCATCTGCCATCGTGGTGGACGGAATGCGGTCATAGCCATAGACACGCGCGACTTCTTCGAGAATATCGGCAAGCCCAACTACACCTTCACCAATATCAAGGCGATGAGGCGGAGCGGTAACTACAATTGGTAATTCGTAATTGGTAATTGGTTTGGCATTCTTCGGCGCCTTGCGATTTGCGCTTTGCGTTTGGTGCATCTTGCATTTAAATTCGAGTCGTTCGAGCAGATCCACAATCTCTTCCGCGCTCAAATCAATGCCGAGTAATCGCTTGACATCTTTTGGCGTGATCGTCACTGTCGAAGCTTTCGGTTTCAACGGATATTCATCCACGAATCTCGGCGCGACCATTCCACCGGACCATTCCGCCATGAGTTGCAGTCCGCGTTTGACGCCAGTCTCCGCCATGGCGGGATGAACGCCGCGCGAGAACCGGAACGAAGCTTCGGATGGGAGGTTATGCTGCTTGGCAGTGCGCCGAATGTTGATGAAGTTCCACGCCGCGCCTTCCAACAAAATATTTGTCGTGCTTTTGCCGCGGATGCTGACTTTGCCGCGCGGCGTTTCGCCTTCCTTGACCTCGATGCCTTTCGCATCGAGAACTTCCTTCGATGCATCATAGACTTCACTTTCGAGGCCGCCCATCACGCCTGCAATCGAGAGCGGACCCTTTTCATCACAGACCAGAACATTCATCGATGAAAGAGTTCGTTCCGTGTTATCCAGCGTGGTAAGTTTCTCGCCATCCTTCGCCGAGCGCGTGATGATCTTTACGTTCTTATTGCCAGCGCGTTCTTTCAAGATGTCATAATCGAACGCATGAAGCGGTTCGCCAAGTTCAAGCATGGCGTAATTGGTCGCATCCACAATGTTGTTGATCGGGCGCATTCCCGCCAATTTGAGTCGGCGCCGGATTTGATAGGGACTGGGTTTGATCTCCACGTTGCGAATCAGTCCAAGCACGAAGCGCGGATTGAGTTCGGGATTGGTGATTTCGATGGAGGCCAATTCTTCGATCGATTCGCCCTCCGTTTTGAACTTGATGATCGGAACTTTCAACTCGCGTCCGGTCAACGCCGCAAGTTCGCGCGCCACACCGATGACGTTGGCATTGCGCGCCATGTTGGGCAAGATGCTAATATCCAACACCGCATCGCCCATGTAATCCGCGAGCGGCATGCCGACCGGTGCATCGTCATCGAGAATGATGATGCCTTCATGTTCTTCCGTAATGCCCAACTCTTTTTCAGAGCAGACCATCGAATAAGATTCGACACCGCGAATCTTGGCACGCTTCAAGGTGGTCAGCACAAGCCCATCGGCATGACCATCGTAAAGTGTCGCGCCTTCTTTGGCATACGCCACTTTGATCGGCTTTGGCAATTTGCCCATGCCCTTCAAATGGAAGATGTTCGGCGCGCCGGTCAACACAACTTGTGTTTGTTGACCATCATAAAGATCGAGCAACGTCAATCGGTCCGCGTTGGGATGCGGTTTGACTTCGTAAATCTCCGCCACGACGATTTTTTCTTTATCCCAATCGATGCCGCTAGTCTTGAATTCATGCTTCTCATCTTTGCCGTAAACCGGCATCGGCAAACCAGCATAATGAATCTCATCCACTTCGAGACCGGCGAGAGTCAAGTCGCGCGCGATGTCTTCAACAGATAATCCGTCGAGATCAATGAAATCTTTTAGCCATGATAGAGGTATTTTCATAAATTACTCCTCAGAGAATAGAGAACAGATGATTAGAGAACAGTATCGTCGAGACTAATAGAATTGGCTAACGGTTCAGTTTCACAAGTTTCAGGTTTTTCGCACTCACCGCAGGCTCCTTTTACTTTTCTCTACTCTCCAATCTCAGCTCTTTGTACTAAAACTGTTCCAGGAACCGAATATCGTTTCCCCAGAAATAACGAATGTCTTCGATTTTATAGCGCAGCATTAACTGGCGTTCGGGTCCCATGCCCCAGGCGAAACCGGAATAAATCTTCGGGTCGTATCCGCCGTTTTGCAACACGACCGGATGCACCATGCCCGATCCGAGAATTTCGAGCCAGCCGGAATTTTTGCAGACCGCGCAACCTTTTCCGCCGCACACAAAACATTCCACGTCCATCTCGGCGGACGGCTCCGTGAATGGAAAGTACGATGCGCGGAAACGCGTGCGTGCGTTCTGCCCGAACATACGGTGCGCAAACTCGATCAATGTGCCTTTCAAATCGCTGAACGTGATTCCCTTGCCGACCGCCAATCCTTCCACTTGGTTGAATTGCACTTCGGAACGCGCCGTAATTTGTTCGGCGCGGAAACACATGCCCGGCAACGCGATTCGAATCGGAGGCGGGTCTTTCGGATTCAGCGCGGCAAACTGGCGCATGGCATGGATTTGTCCTGGCGAGGTATGCGTGCGCAGCAAAATCGGGTTGTCGCCGCGTCCTTCCGCTGCCACATACAACGAATCCTGCATATCGCGCGCAGGATGATGCGGTGGGAAGTTGAGCAACTGAAAGTTCATCTCATCCGTTTCCACTTCGCGCGAAGTGAACACTTGGAATCCCATCTCCGCCAAAATGGCAAGCACGCGCCGCAGTTGCTGCGTGGATGGATGTAATCGTCCGACATGGATCGATCGGCCGGGCAAGGTCACATCCAATTTTTCTTCGTTCAACGAACGCTCCAATGCCGACTTTTTGACGGCTTCCGTTTTCCCGGCTAACGCCGCCTCGAGCGCCACCTTGACGCGGTTCGCGGCCTGGCCGACCTTTGGCCGTTCCTCCTTCGATAACGCGCCAAGTCCACTGAAGACCTGCATCAGCGCGGAACTACGCCCAAGATGAGTCACCCGCCATGCATCGAGGGATGATTCGTCCTGCACATCTTGCAGCGCATCCAACGCCGATTTTTCGATTTCACCTAATTTATCCAACATATACAACCTCTGCATATCATGTCATTGCGAGACCTGCGAAGCAGGTCGCCTGCACTGTGTTCTTTCAGTGTGGCAATCTCCTCTCATTTGCCAGAGGAGATTGCTTCGGCATAGAACGCCTCGCGATGACATAACGTAAAATAAAACCTCCCGTCCACAATGGGACGGGAGGGAGTTCCCGTGGTACCACCCAAATTGTCCGCACCTTGCGGACACTTTATGCTGACGAACATCAGCTTCTCGTATAACGTCGAGAACACGGTTTGGACTACCAAACGTGACGCCTGACACGTTCTTCACCCGAACAACTCAAGAGGGAACTTCGGTTGGTTTCGGTCGAGCGCAAGTTGCAGCTCTAATCTCCGTAAGGGGATTGCTTGCGCCTCTCTAACGGCATCCGCCGACCTACTTTCCTCTGTCATAGCTTTTAAAAGGCTCGCCTGTTGTGGCTTATTATCCGCAAAAACAAATTCGTGTCAAGGCCAACAAAATCATTCGAGAATCTATGGTGTGGGCGTGGCAGGTGTAAGCGTTATCTTCCACGAGGTGCTGGTGGGATACATCGTCCAGGTTGGTATCGGGGTTCGCGAAGGCGTGGACGTGGGTGTAGGTGTATCGGTCGGGATAAATGACGGATCACCCAGCCACGGCAGGAAGCGGATGATACTCTTGGCATCGTCCGAGCCTTTGATCTCGCAGCGCTGTAACTCGAACAAATTGGTCTTGCCTTGATCGGCTGTATAACCTGTGGCGCCCATGGCCGCGATGTAACCGGCGAAATGGACATAATTATCCACGGCGCTATTCGCTCCGCCAAATGGATAGGCAAAGGTGAGAATGGGAACGCCAAGCTCCTTTTCCAAATCTTTTCGCGACTGGATGATCTCAAAGTGAAGTTGATCCTGAGTCATTATGGTGAGCTGCTGATGCGTCTCGGTATGGCTGCCAACCTCCCATCCCGCGGCCGCCATCTCTTTGATCTGATCGGTGGTCAAATAATTTGGATCGGTGTCCAAACCGCTGGATTTATTGATATATCCAACGACCGTATAGAGCACTCCGGTAAAACCGTACTGCTTCATGACAGGAAACGCATTGGTGTATTGACTTCCCCAGCTATCATCAAAGGTAATGATGATGGGGCGCGGCGGAAGCGATGCACCTTGTTTAATGGCTTGCACCAACATGGAAGTCGTGATGGTGGTATAGCCCCAGTTGTGAAGCAATTTCATCTCATCGGCAAATTTATCAGGCGGCACATAATATTCACTGTTGATGGGCGAAACAGCGATATGGTGATACATAAAAATCGGAACTTTTACAGCATCCGGGCCTTGCGTCACCCACGTTGGAGATGGGATCGGGGTTTGTGAAGGCGTTGGCGTGATGGAGGGTATTGGGGTAGCGGTGGCCGTTTCGGTTGGAGGCAGAGCCGATGCGGTTCCTGTCGGTGTGGAGGTTGGAGAGTCGAAAATCGTACCGCTGCAACCTGCCAGAAGCGCGGCCAATAGCAAAACAATGATGGAGATTCGGCGATTCATGTTCTTCCTTATAAAAAAACGCGGACTGCATTGTACCGCAATCCGCACCCGCGTACATTTTGTTCATCAAGTCTTAACTTCGATTCATTTCCCACAGAATTCGCAAGCCATCCAGCGTGAGCCACGGGGCAAGGATATTGATGACCTTGGTTTCCTTCGCGATAAGCTCCGCCAGGCCGCCCGTTGCGATGACCTTCATATCGCTTCCCAACTCAGACCGGAAGCGGGTCACCATACCCTCGACCATGCTCACATACCCGAAGAGCAGTCCCGATTGCATGGCATGGACGGTATTTCTTCCAATCACGGATGGCGGGCGCTGCAGGTCGATGCGCTGAAGCTTGGCACCGTGCGTGAATAAAGAATCCGCTGCGAGT
>JBJKOR010000014.1:0-7963 GCA_046707185.1 Anaerolineales bacterium
ATCGACCCATTTTTGAAACGTTATTCTTTCCTGAGGATTATACATTCGAGAAGAACAAGTCTCTGAAACTCTCACTGCATTATAATTATCTCATGCCAAAGACTCATACACGCTTCGTCTGCCAGGAATGCGGGCGCGTCTCCGCAACCTACATGGGCAAATGCCCGCAATGCGGATCGTTCAACAGCATGGTCGAAGAAATCGTCCATGATGAGCCGGTCAGCAAAGGCGCGACTGCCAATGTGCGCGGCCTGACCGGACGCTCACAGCCGCGTCCCATCGGCGAAGTCAGCGGCGATGCAGAAGATCGCATTCCGTTGCCCATCGGCGAATTTGCGCGCGTGCTCGGGGGCGGCATCGTTCCCGGCTCGATTGTCTTGGTCGGCGGCGATCCCGGCATCGGAAAGTCTACGTTGATGTTGCAGATGGCGATGGAAATGTCGGATGCAAAGCGCGTGTTGTATGTTTCGGGCGAAGAGTCTGAGCGACAAATCAAGATGCGCGCCACACGATTAACCGTAGGGGCACAACATGTTGCACCCCTACCGGCAAACCTTTTACTGGTTACCGAAACGAATCTGGAAGTTATTCTCAATCACGTCAACGAAGTCAAACCGGATCTATTGATCGTCGATTCGATTCAAACGGTTTATCTTTCTGAACTCGATAGCTCCGCCGGTTCCGTTTCGCAGGTGCGCGAGTGCGCTTCGCAGTTGCGTGAACTCGCCAAGTCCAGCGGCATCAGCATTTTCATCATCGGTCACGTCACAAAAGAAGGCGCCATCGCCGGACCGCGCGTACTGGAACACATCGTGGATACGGTTCTATATCTCGAAGGCGACCGCTTCCAAGCGTATCGTTTATTGCGCTCCGTGAAGAATCGTTTCGGCGCTACATCCGAAGTCGGCGTGTTCGAAATGCGCGAGCGCGGTCTCATCGAAGTAACCAATCCCTCCGAAGCATTTCTTGCGGAACGACTGGTCAACGCGGCGGGTTCTTCGATTGCCGTGACAATGGAAGGTACGCGTCCGATACTCGTTGAAATTCAAGGACTCACTTCACCGACTCAATTTGGAAATGCGCGCCGCACGCCAAACGGCGTGGACTTCAACCGGCTGCTGCTCATCGCGGCGGTTCTTACCCGACGCGTGGGGCTCAAGCTCGCCGAACAGGATGTGTTCGTCAACGTGGTCGGCGGGATTCAAATTGATGAACCCGCGGCGGATCTTGCCATCGCTACGGCGATTGCATCATCATCGAAAGATATCGCTGTCCGCGCGGACGCGGTGTTGATCGGCGAAATTGGCCTGGCGGGTGAACTGCGCATGCCCGGCCAAATGCAGACGCGTCTGCGTGAAGCCGCGAAACTCGGATTCAAATGTGCCATAGTCCCAAAAGCTATTCATAAAGGCGAAGCATGGCCCAAAGGCATCGAAATCATCGAAGCGCGGTCGGTCGCACAGGCATTGGACGCGGCATTTGCCATTCAAAGAAAAAAATGACTTGTAGGGGCACAGCGAGGCGATTTGTCGTCAAAGGCGCGAGAAAAATTCCGCTGTGCCCCTACGCGTTACCCGCGACAATCTAATTTCTCCTTCGTATATTTCTCAGAAGGAGAAACCCCATGAAATATAAAATCATTTCAGTTGTTATTATTCTCGCATTGGCGACTCTCGCCTGTGGGTTCAGCATCCCATTGCCGAAGGCGCCCACGCCCGGGCCGAGTATCACAGACAATATAACGGTGCCCGCCTCAGGGCCTGCCCTGAGCGGCGTCGAAGGGTCAGGCACGACGCGTTTGAACATCAACTTTGGCGCGGGAGAATTGAATCTCAATCCCGGCGCACAAGATCTAGTCGATGGCACAGCCACCTATAACGTCCCGGATTTGAAGCCCAAAGTTGTCACAGATAGCACCGGCGTCACGATCCAACAAGGCAATCTAAAAAACATTCCATATCCAAGCAATATCAAAAACAATTGGGACTTCAAATTGGGCAAGACGCCCATGGATTTGACGATCAGCGCCGGAGCCTATACCGGCACGTATGAACTCGGCGGACTCGCGCTGACCAATCTCACGATCAAGGACGGCGCGTCGAACGTCAAGCTGTCTTTCTCGCAAGCCAACTCCAGCGAGATGACGCTCTTCCGTTATGAGACCGGCGCGTCGAGCGTCAAATTGAGCGGACTCGCCAATGCAAATTTCTCCACGATGATCTTCAACAGCGGCGCAGGCGATTACACGTTGGATTTCTCCGGCGCTTTGAAGCGTGACGCAACGATCACCATCTCCAGCGGATTGAGCAACATCATTTTAGTGATTCCGCAAAACGTGAATGCGAACGTTACCACCGAAAGCGGGCTGGCAAACATCGATGCCGGGCCGGGCTGGACTCAAAACGGAGGCCGATACACCCAAAGCGGTTCCGGCCCGACGCTGACTTTCCTGATCAAAACCGGGGCAGGAAACCTGACACTGACCCATTAAGCACATTTGGCATCCACCTTCTCCCTGCTGGTGAGAGGAGCTATCGCTTGAAAATGGCGTAAAAGTCATGAGCTTGGGATGACCTCTATCACTTGATTCGTCTACGAAATCAAAATAAAATCGTGATAACAGACAAGGTTTATCTGTTTTTTGAAAGAAGGATGCCATGCAAATTACACGTCAAGCGGATTACGCCGTACGCGCAATACTCTATCTTGCCGGCTTGGATGATTCGGAACGCGCCGCAACCAGCACTGTCGCGGAAGAACAACGCATCCCGCCTTCATTTTTAGCAAAGATCATCTCGCAGCTGTCCATTGCCGGGTTGCTGCACACTTCGCGCGGGGCGCGCGGCGGTGTGACACTGGCTCGTGAGCCAAAGGACATCAACCTGTTGGAAGTGGTGGAAGCCATTGATGGGCCTATTAAATTGAATGAATGTACTGGCGAGGACGGCACCTGCACATTTGACGATGAATGCCCGCTTCGCACGGTCTGGTGCGAGGCACAGAGCGAACTGGTGGCGCGTTTGAAGTCCACCACCTTTAACGATCTGATGAAACAAAAAGTATAAGCAATCGAAAGTCAGCACTGTTCCTCTTGACATAAGGGTAAAAGTCAAGAGGAATTTTTGTAATAGAGAGGACACTTATGACCAGAACGAAACAGATCGTGCTGTGTAGTATCGTGCTATCGATCATAACCCTGGCTTGTTCGCTATCCGGGGTTTCTGCTCCTGAATCCAATGCCCCACTCGATTCGAACGCGCTAGCCACCATCGTGGCCGGTACCGCGAGGGCAGCGGCCACACAAACCGCACAGATCATAACGAATACCCCATTTCCATCCCCAACGGAAACAAATACCCCTGCATCCACACCCACTGCTGCTCCCCAAGTTTCAGCGGAGGGAACTTCACTTGTAAAACAGCCGGATGGCTCCTACGTATTTACAGATTATCAAGGCGGCTATTCAATTGTGGTTCCACCCGTGTGGCTGGCTATGCGTATCAATCAACAGGAATTCATGGACGCACAGGTATCGCTGGCAAATTACGATCCACTTGAGAGAACGCTTTCATTATTACAAAAAGATGACCCGAAGGAATATCGCTTGGTTGCTATTGACACATCGCCCAGCGATTTTCAAACCGGTTTCGTCTCAAACCTGCTTGTCAGATGGGACCGAAGTGACCCGGCCACTCTCGCACAAGAAGTTGCTTTACTAAAGAAAGACCTCCCGAAATCCTCGCCGCCAATAATGGTCACGTTTGCCAATATGGGAACCACATCCACGCAGATACCCATGGGAATTATTGAGACAAGCATAAAAGGCACAACTGCAACCCAACAAACGACCACCGATTATCAAAAGGAAATTTTATTCAAATTAAAAAGCGGTACTTTGACTATTCTTATGGGCACAGCGATGCAATTAAAAGATAAATTCATCCCTGGCTTTGACCTGATGACGGACCAGATCAAGATGCTCCCATAAAAGCCAACATAAAATTCCTCCCGGCGTATAATAGCTGAGAGGAATTTTATTTTCAAAGGAGATTTCCATGTCCGAACCTCGCATTGTCCGCGCCCCGCGCGGCACCAAGCTTACCTGCAAGTCATGGCTGACTGAAGCCCCCTATCGCATGATCCAAAACAACCTCGACCCCGAAGTGGCGGAGCGTCCACAGGACCTCGTCGTGTATGGCGGGCGCGGCCAGGCCGCACGCAATTGGGAATGTTTCGATGCGATTCTCGAATCGCTCAAAAATCTCGAAGTGGATGAAACGCTGTTGGTGCAATCCGGAAAACCGGTTGCGGTTTTCAAGTCACACAAGGATGCGCCGCGCGTGTTGATCGCCAACTCGAACCTTGTCCCGCATTGGGCCACCTGGGAACACTTCGATGAACTCGCGGCCAGAGGATTGATCATGTTTGGCCAGATGACGGCGGGTTCATGGATTTACATCGGCACGCAGGGAATCTTGCAAGGCACCTACGAAACCTTCGGCGCACTGGCAAGATTGCGCGGCTGGAATTCGCTAAAAGGCAAATTCGTTTTGACGGCTGGCCTTGGCGGCATGGGTGGTGCGCAGCCGCTGGCCATCACCATGAACGAAGGCGTGGGACTCATCGTCGAAGTGGATCGAGAACGCGCCGAACGGCGAAAAGCCATTGGTTACGTGGATGAAGTCGTGGACAACATCGAAGAAGCAATGACACTCGTCGAGGAAAACGTAAAGAGCGAAACGCCGCGCTCGATTGGATTGATCGGCAACGCCGCGGACATTCATAATGAGTTGGTCATCCGCGGCGTAGTGCCGGATGTCGTCACCGACCAAACATCGGCGCACGAAGCGTTGATGTACGTTCCCACTGGACTTTCAGTGGAGGCGGCGGACGAGTTGAGGAAGTCCAACCCTGACGAATACAAAAAGCGCGCCATGGCTTCGATGGCGAAACATGTTCAAGCCATGCTCGAATTCAAACGCAAAGGCGCGGAAGTGTTCGATTATGGCAATAACATTCGCCAGCAAGCTTACAACTATGGCGTGACCGATGCCTTCGAATTCCCCGGCTTTGTCCCAGCATATATTCGTCCATTGTTCTGCGAAGGCAAGGGACCGTTCCGTTGGGTAGCGTTATCCGGTGATAAGGAAGATATTTATCGAACCGATGAAGCCGTAATGGAATTGTTCCCCAACGACGAACATTTGCATCGCTGGCTGAAGATGGCACGCGAGAAAGTTCCGTTCCAGGGATTACCGGCGCGCATCTGCTGGCTTGGATACGGAGAACGGGTCAAAGCCGGACTCAAATTCAACGAGTTGGTGGCAAAGAGAATCATCAAGGCGCCGATCGTGATCGGACGCGACCATTTGGATTCTGGCTCGGTGGCGAGTCCGAACCGCGAGACCGAAGGCATGAAAGACGGAACCGATGCAGTCAGTGATTGGCCGATTCTCAACGCGCTGATCAACGCCATCGGCGGTGCGACATGGGTTTCGTTCCATCACGGCGGCGGAGTCGGAATCGGGTACAGCCAGCACGCGGGACAAGTCATCGTGGCGGATGGGACGCCGGAAGCCGCTGTCAGATTGGAACGAGTCCTTACCACGGATCCCGGTATCGGCGTCGCGCGACACGTCGACGCAGGATATGAGATTGCCATCGAAACGGCGAAGAAACACGGGATTAAGATTCCCATGTTGAAGTAACGAGCGTCTTTTTCACACCGCCAAGTCGCGAAGAACGCCAGGAAAGCTTCTTCCTTCGCAAAGAAAGAATCACCTTCGCGGGCTTCGCGTCTTTGCGGTAAGCGCTTTGCCGCTGACTGCGTAAGGCAGGTAAAGTAATACGCACCGAAAAGCCAATATCACGAACAAGCAAATTTCACGAAAATTATTCGCACTGTTCGTTCAATGCCATAATTTGTATCGAGAAAATCACCTGCAATGTACAAATGGGCCATTGCATTTGCGGCGTTAAGGGGCTAGGATAAGGCGAACCAACGAAGGAGAGACCATGAAAAAATATAGAGCGATTCCCATCTTGATGTTTGCATTGCTCATGTTGGCATGCAACTTCCCGCTCGTTGCGCCACCTACACAAACGCCGACTCCCGTTGAGAGTTTACCCACCATCACATTGACTCCGCCGTTTCCGCCTTCACCTACATCCACACCTACGCCGGTCAGCACGCCGACCTCGGGCGTTCCTCAATTGACTCCGAATACCAGCGCGGTCAATTGTCGTTCCGGTCCGAATATTGGTTATGCTTCCCGGGATATAATCAAATCCGGACAAATGGCAGTGGTTACCGGAAAGAATAGTAACAACACATGGTGGTACGTTCACGATCCGAATAATTCCAGTGTGTTCTGTTGGGTAGCCGCCAGTGTTTCAACCGTTTCCGGAGATTTGAATAACCTGCCGGACATTCCCGCTCCATCCGTAGTGGTAACGAATGTCACTGTAAACGCCAATGTCAGCTTCAGCATGTGCGGCGGGCCTAATGTCGTTCAATTCAGCGGGAAGATCACAACCAACGGCGCGACGAAGGTCAAATATCAGTGGGAAATTCGCGGCGACAAGAACAACACCACTCCGCCTCAGACGATAACTTTCAACGGCGCGGCAACGAAAAACGCTCCCAGCCCCGGGGCCTACACCGCCGATTGCGGAAACTATTCGATCCGCCTGCATGTGCTAAGCCCCAACGACATCGCGGCAAAACAGAACTTCAAGATCGGGCCTTAAATGAACTCTGATCGGTGATGAACAGGCAAGCCTGTCAGTTGAACCTCATATATTTCTGCTCATCACCGGTAAATTCCAAACCTCGATACACAATACGTTACTCGAGAGTTGTATTTTGGCATAAAGCATAGAAAATTCATGTGGCGGTGCGCACCTGTTGTTTAGCGAATAAGAAGGCGAACAGCTCATTGGCCTGCTGTCCTTGCTCGAGTTGGTGAGAGGCGTAGAGCAAGAGCGTTTGAAGGATCGACTGTGCTTGCCCCCGGCACGCCTGCCCAATCGATTTGATGGGCGCCGAACTTTGTTTCGGTGAGGTAGGCAAACAATCCAGATGCAAAAACGAATACGCTACCAGCACAAGACACCAATGTTTTTGAATGGCTTTCGCACTGCGCATGCGATATTCGTCAAAGCCCAGATATGCCTTACCATCCTGATAAAAAGTCTCGATCGGCCAGCGTTGCAAGTATGTAGCGATCACGCGCTGGGCGTTCCAGTCGAGGCGATTGCAGACCAAGACCGCATAGGTGCCGCTGAGTTCGGCATTCTCGAAGCTGATGACCAGGCGCACTTTTCCCAGACCGGGAATCCGTACCGCCATCGTGAAAGTCCAATAGGTTTGTTCGCCCACGGGTACGGCCCGATAGGCATTGGCCGGGAGGAGGGGCACCCAGTCTTCCACACGGATCTGCGGTCCCTCCAAATGGATGATCTGGCCTTGGGCATCCTTCAGCACGAAGCTGTACGTCTCCAGTTTCCGGTTCTTTTTGAGGATACTGATCCAGTCCTTGCGGCGGCGCTTCAGGAAAGCCACAAACTCTTCGGCCAGATACCAGCTGTCAAATAATACCGTTTGGAAGGGTAATTTGCGCCCAATCGCGGTTTTGACCAACTCCATCGCCAGCGCGATCTTGGTTTGAAACTGACTGTGCAAGGCTTGAAACTCTGCATCCTGTAGCAACACCAGCTCAACTTCCTTATGAAACTTGGTCCGCTCTTTTTTCCCCGCCGGGATCTCTCGCCCTGGAAAATGCTTCTGCACAAACTCTTCCCAATGCGTCACTTCTTCATAGCGCCGATACAACTGCAGGTCCACAGGAAAGCGTACGGCTCCGCTCACATAGTGGCTGGTAATGGGGTTGTGAGCCAACGGATAGGTTCGGTCGCCATGGTTGTAATGCCGGTCAATATATTCAAATAAGCTGCCCACATG
>JBJKOR010000015.1:0-1448 GCA_046707185.1 Anaerolineales bacterium
TGTCATTGTGGCAATTCCGCCGTCAGTGCGTTCCACCTTACTCGACAAGACGAATCAACTCAATTGGACACACTCGATCAATAAGCAAATCCAACCCGTTTTGGTGCGACGCACTCGACAAGTCTGCGTGCTATAATCATTTCGGAAAGCCATGACAAAATATGAAACCCGTTTGCATGATGACTATCTCACGCTGTTGAGGGAAGCGAGCAATTATTACATGTCACGCGGCGATGTTTACACCACGTTGGAAAACCTGACGCGTCGTTTGGATGAGGAAAAGATTCCGTACGCATTGGTCGGCGGTTTGGCATTAGCCGCGCATGGCTTTGTGCGCATGACGCAAGACGTGGATATTTTGATGACACGCGAGGGATTGGAAACCTTCAAAGGAAAATTTTTGGGTCGTGGATATGTGCTGGCATTTTCAGGCGCGCAGAAGACATTTCGAGATACGGATACACAAGTACGAATCGAAATTTTGGTTACGGGCGATTATCCCGGTGACGGCAAGCCTAAAGCTGTTGTCTTTCCCGATCCATCGGCCGTAGCTGTGGAGCGGGATGGATATCAGGTTATTGCGCTGGAGAAACTGATCGAACTCAAGTTAGCATCAGGGATGAGCGCGTCGCATCGTTTGCGCGATTTGGCGGATGTGCAAGATTTGATCGTGACGCTCAAACTGCCGCTTGACTTTGCCGAATCATTGGATACTTCGGTGCGCGAGAAATTCCGTGAGTTATGGCATAGCACGCAAGCAGATTCTGCATCCGAGCTTTCTTAGAACACTAATAGAACTTATGGCATCTAATCCTGGCTACATTTATGCACTGATTAATTACTCAATGCCTGGTTTGGTCAAGGTTGGTCGTACTGATCGTTCACCTTCGACACGAATAGACGAACTATCTTCTGCCACTGGCATTCCGACACAGTTTGTGCTTGTATATGATATTCTTGTTCCGGATGCTGAAAGGGCTGAACAGTTAATGCATGGCACTCTCACAAACAGAGGATATCGAGTCGCTGAGAATCGTGAATTCTTTAACGCACCTATTCATGAAGTAGTAAAGTTGATGATTGAGTTGAGAGAAGAACTGGAATCTATCTCAATAGACAAAACAGGCAACTCTGTACCCTCTTCATTGTATTCCGAAGAGGATGGAACCAGTGAAGAATCGCTGATACGAAAGGCAGCTTTAATTTGTGCTCAAAGCAATTCAGTAGATACTTTGTCTCTGCAACGTCAACTTAGAACAGGCTATACACGTATTGCTAAGATCATCGATAAATTTGAAAAGGTTGGCATCCTGGGCCCAACCGAACAAAATGGATTAACGCGGAAAGTGCTTTTGTCAGAAACAGATATTAAGCGAGTATTGGAACTTAAATGATACGAGAAGGCCAATGTGACTATGTAACGACTTTGTTGATTTCATATGAAAGCA
>JBJKOR010000016.1:0-8331 GCA_046707185.1 Anaerolineales bacterium
AAGGATTATTACCAAATTCTCGGTGTGGAACGTTCCGCCAGCGCGGACGACATCCGCAAGGCGTATCGTAAACTGGCGATGCAATATCACCCTGACCGCAACCCCGGCAATAAACAAGCGGAGGAGAAGTTCAAGGAGATCAATGAAGCTTACCAGGTATTGAACGACAAGGAAAAGCGTGCCCGTTACGACCAACTTGGAAGCGCGTATTCCAATTGGCAGCAGCGCGGCGGCTCGCCCGGCGACTTCGACTGGAGTCAATGGTTCAGCGGCCAACCCGGCGGCGGGAACGTGCACGTCCAATATGGCGATTTGAACGATCTCTTTGGCGGAGGCGGATTCTCGGATTTCTTCCAATCCATCTTTGGCGGTCTCGGCGGCATGTCTGGAATGGGTGGTACCTCCACGCGTACGCGTGCCATGCCGAGTTATCAGCAGCAGGTTGGGATCAGTTTGGAGGAAGCTTATCGCGGTGCGCGGCGTTCCATACAAAAGAATGGTCGGCGCGTCGAAGTCCGCATACCGGCTGGAGTGAAGACCGGCTCGAAGGTGCGTGTGGCCGGTGCAGCTCCGGATGGACGCGATTTATATCTCATCGTTGAAGTTGCAGGGGATGCGCGCTTCGAACGCGAGGGCGACGATCTGCGCACTGCGGCAGTGATCGATGTGTTCACAGCGTTGCTGGGCGGTGAAGCTGAAGTGGAGACGCTGGAGGGAAAAGTCAAATTGAAGATTCCGGCGGGCACGCAGCCGGAACAGGTTTTTCGTCTGGCAGGCCGCGGCATGCCGCGCCTGAAAAGTTCACAAGGTAAAGGAGATTTATTTGTGCGAGTTAAAGTAAAAATACCCAAGCAGTTATCATCGAAGCAAAAATCATTGTTGGAAGAAGCCTCGAAACATAAATGGTTATAAGCGAACACGAAGCGGAGCGCGGCATCTCCTGATGTCGCAAATACAAATAAGCGATGACAGGTGTCATCGCACTCCGTGTTTACTAAAAGGAAAAATTATGAAAACAAGAAATATTTTATTAGCATGTACCGTGTTGGTGCTGGCCGCCATGGCGTGCCAACTTGGCAGCGCGCCGATTGTTCCATCCCAGTCCAACACGGCACCGACCTCTGCGCCGGTTCAACCGGCTCAGCAGCAGCCGCCGCTTCAGGTGAAATCCCCGAATAATCCGGCGGCGCAGCAGGACGCGTTTGTTTCGCTCTATCAACAAACCATCCCCGGTGTGGTTACAATTTTGGTTACCACTTCACAAGGAGAGGCGCTCGGCTCCGGTTTTGTCTATGATACGCAGGGTCACATCGTCACCAACGATCATGTGGTGCAAGGCGCACAGAATAACAAAGTGGAAGTGGATTTTCAGTCGGGTAAAAAAGTTTACGGAACCGTCATCGGCACTGACCCTGATTCTGATCTGGCGATCATCAAAGTGGATGTGCCCGCCTCGCAGCTTCACCCCGTCCCGGTTGGCGATTCCAGCGCGCTGAAAATTGGTCAGACCGTGGTCGCCATTGGAAATCCCTTTGGTGAAACAGGCACAATGACCGTGGGCATCGTTTCCGGATTGAGCCGAACTGTCAGTTCGCTGCACGCCGTTCCGGGAAGCAGCGGTCAAACCTTCACCGCCGGCGACTTCATCCAAACCGACGCGGCGATCAATGCCGGGAATTCGGGCGGACCGCTGCTCAATTTGAATGGTCAGGTGGTCGGCATTGTCGAATCAGACGCGACGAATAGCTTTACCGCCACCGGCGGACCAATCAGTTCGGGCGTTGGATTTGCCGTTTCATCGAACATGCTCAAGAAGGTCGCGCCGCTGCTCATCAGCAATGGCAAAGTGGATTATCCGTATCTCGGCATTTCCTTCTATTCCAATCTTTCTCTGGATGCGATCCAAGCTTTGGGACTCACGCAGGATACCGGAGCTTATGTGGTGGATGTGGTATCAGGCGGTCCCGCCGCTCAGGCCGGGATCAGAGCCGGGACGCAGCAAACCAGCATTCAGGGATTGAACGCGGGCGGCGATTTGATCACCGCGATCGATGGCAATCCTGTCATGTCGTTCGACGATTTGTTGTCTTACTTGATCTTGAACAAATCCCCCGGCGATAAAGTGGTGTTGACCGTTTTGCGCGGCACGCAAAAACAGGACATCACGGTCACGCTGGGCAAACGGCCGTAAAGAATGTCATTGCGAGCAAAGCGTGGCAATCTCATGTTTGATGGCTAGTTGAGATTGCCGCGTGCCGCTGCGTTTCGACACGGCTTTGCCAGTCAACGCAACGGCACTTGCAATGACCTCATGAAAGATAAAAATGACCGTCGCCTTTCAAGCAACGGTCAATTCGTTTTAACCAAACCGTTCTTCCCGCCAAACATCGGCACGGTTGTGATAACCGGCTTGTTCCCAAAAACCACGCCGGTCATGCGGCATGAACTCCAATGAACGCAGCCACTTGGCGCCTTTCCAAAAATATGGGGTTTCCAATTCTTCATGACCAGGAATGAATCCGACCACACCGCGTAACGGGTAGCCGTGATCGGCGGTGATCGGTTCGCCATTCAAATGCGTCGCCAGCAGAAAGTTATTCTGCAATACAACTTCCAGCGGCAGATTGACCGTGAATCCGTATTCGGCGTGCTGCATTACGTGCGTGGCTGTTGGCTTGATCTTGAAGAAGCCTTCACTGATCAATGTCTTGACCGACACGCCTTCCCAAACTGTATCGAATTTACTCCAGCGCGTCACGCAATGGATATCCATCTTGAGCTTCGTGCGTGGCAGGCTGTTGAACTCACTCCACGACCAGCGCTTCTCTTCCTCGACCTCGCCCCACACGCGGAAGTCCCACGAAGCAGGATTGAAGTGTGGAACCGGCCCATAGTGCAAAACAGGAAACTTCAACGTCAAGGATTGACCGGGGGGCAGGCGTCCTTCGCTGCGTATGCGTTCCTCTTCTTTCCGGCGATCAGGTCCCTCAAAGCCAAACATAATTTCACCTCGCAAAAAATATAAATGATTTCGGATTGCTCTATTGCGAACATGCAATATATCGCGCCGAGCGGAGGATGAAATCCGAAGTCGAAGCGCAGGCCTTAGTTTCAATATTTCTCTTCGACTTCCACTTCGACTGCGCTCAGTGTCCGCTCAGAGCGATGTTACCCATTTTGCGACAGAGCAACTTCATATAAATAACGGCACGGGATAGACTTCCCATGCCGTTGAACTGTTACCTGCCAAATCTTACAGCTTTATTAAAACTCGATACTTTCGCCCGGCTTCAAGACCTTGACCTTGGTCTTGGTCTCCGCTTCGACGTGTTTTGCCCAGGCGTCCGCGTCCTGTTTGATCAGGTCGAATGTATTGTAATGAATCGGGACGACCACCTTTGGCTGAATGAATTCGACGGCGCGCAATGCATCGTCAGGCCCCATGGTGTAATTATCGCCGATGGGCAGAGTCGCCAGATCGATGCCTTCCTCGCCGATCAATTTCATGTCGCTGAACAAGCCGGTATCCTGCGCCATGTAGATTTTCTTTCCATCGGAAGTGGTCAGTAAAAAGCCGCATGGATTTCCGCCATTATGCCCGTCCGGAAGTTCCGAGCCGTGCAGCGCCAGCGTCAGCTTGAGATAACCGAAAGGATGTTTGTATCCGCCTCCAAGATGCTGTCCGTGCGTTTTCTTCACGCCTTTGGTTTCCGCCCAGGCTGCGATCTCGAAATTGCTGATAATCGGCGCGCCGGTTCGTTTGGCGATTTCCACCGCATCACCCACATGATCTCCATGGCCGTGGCTAACGAGGATGAAATCTGCATCCACTTTATCCGGTGTGACTGGGGCGGCGGGGTTACCCAGGAAGAACGGGTCGACCAGAACGTGATAGCCGCCGGTTTCCAATCCAAGTGCTGCATGACCGTACCAAGTGAATTTATTTGTCATAGGATCCTCCTTTGGGTCTTTAGACGAGTATATGCAAAACAGCTTTCACCGTCAATTTGAATTTAATCCAGATTCTACCCCAAAGCAAATCCGTTCAGGGCAAAGTGCCCTGAAAGATGCTGATGCTTTCGATATGATATGTTTGCGGAAATAAATCGAACGGCGTGACCCTCAGAAGTTTATATCCACCTTCGAGCAATCGTCTCGCATCACGCGCCAGCGTGGACGGATCGCAGGAAACATAGGCGATCATTTTCGGGTGCATTTTGATGATTGCATTCAATGCCGCCTTTTCGATTCCCGCCCGCGGCGGATCGACGAGAACGATATCGGGCTTGACCTTTAACGCGGGCAAAATGTCTTCCGCCAAGCCCTCATAAAGTTCGATGTGATCGAACTCATCGAGGTTGACCGCAAAATCTTCGCAAGCGGATGGCGACGATTCAATTCCAATAAGCCGCTCACAGTTTGATGCGAGGAAGGCGCTGAATAATCCAACGCCGCAATAGACATCGAGAATTATGGATTCATGGTTAATGGATAAACGGTCAAGCAAGTGTTCAACCATTTCCTCCGCCATGGCTGTATTGACCTGGAAAAATGAATTTGGCGAGACACAAAACTCGCGATCCAATACTTTTATGGTGATGTGATCGCTGCCCGCGAGAATGACCGCGTTATCTTCGAAAACGTGAGCAACTGAAAGTTCCGCTTCGATTTCCAATTCCGGCGTTTCCGGCGAATCAGATTCGAGCACGAGCATCAGTTCATCCTCTGTGCCGGTGCGAAGCGAGACGCGTTCGATTCCGCTGTTCGGTTCAAATTCAAGTTGCGGCCAGAATGAATGGATGGGCGCCTGGGGAAGATGACATTCCGTGATTGGAATTACATTTTTCGATGAGGACGCTTGAAAACCAAGTTTTCCTTTTTCGTTCAAATGGAATTGTACCTGGTTGCGATAATTCCACGCGCTTGGACTGGCTATGGTTGGCTGAACTGGCGGCTCCCCGATTTTGCCAATTCGCTGTAGTTGGTCGCGTAGGATGTCCGCTTTTATTTTTAGCTGTGCTTCATAAGGGGTGTGTTGATAGTGACATCCGCCGCATTGGCCGAAGTGTTTGCAGCGCGGCGCGATTCGATCCGGCGAGGTTTGCAGGATTTCAATGATTTCGCCGCGAGCGAAACCGCGCTTTTCTTCCGTCACGCGCAGGCGGACACGTTCGCCGGGGAGTCCGAATGGGACGAAAATGGCTCGGGCGTCGGGAAGCCGTCCCAGCGCCTCGCCGCCATAAGTCAGGGATGTGAGCGTGATGTCACAGGTCTCGAGCATATCCGTTAAAGCGTAATGCGTAATTCGCAAGCGTTGAGTACGAATCGCGAATTACGCACTGTCAGGTTGAAATGCAGCGGACGCTATTTCAAAAAGAAGGAAAGCACAACCAGGATTACGAAGAAGGACGCGGCCAAAACCCCGATGCGGCTAAGATCGCGTTTGACGTGAGTGTAATTAGGATTGAATTCCGTACTCTTTTGCGGCGCAATGAATGCCGCAGACCTGCTTCCTTGTCTTCTGCTTTTTCTCTTGGGCATAAGAATCTCCTTTATGTGTATGTCTTTGCGAGTGGGAAACGCCACGTTTCGTTCATGGTTTGCTTCGCGATCCTCGCGGTGACTTCGTTAACTTTGTAACCTTGCAAAAACGACGATGCGTTCCTTGTCGACCAGATAAGGATAACACGAAATCAGGGTCACGCTTGGCGTGCCGGTGGAGGCCATAACTTCCACGGCAGTCGGTGCGACGATTTCGGTGCGATCCACGATGTAAACAAATTGTCTCTGTTCCGTGTATAGAATGACTTGGTCGCCGGGTTGGAGTTTATCCAGGTTGCGGAACAGTTCGCCGTAGACATCGTTGTGGGCGGAAAGAATCATGTTTCCTGATTCGCCCGGGTTGGCCGATCCGATGTGTTGAGCGACTCCCTTCTTTAGTTGTTCCCAGCCGTCACCTTGAACGACCGGCGCATCCAACGTCAACGCCGGAATCTCGATGCGGATCGCCTGGGCCGGACCCGGAGTGGGTATCGGCAAATTTGCCAGCGACTGCACGATTGGCAGGAGATTCGGCGGGATCTCTGCATTGTTTGGCTGGGTATTGCCCTGCGCGTCCGGAGGCGTATGTCCATCCGGCAGGACCACGGCCATCACCAGCGGTGTGGGCGTGGGCGTGAATGGATTCAGAGCTGATGCAACTTCGTTATTCAAGTCGTGCAACATGCCCAAACCGCTCAACAAGATACCGATCAAACCGATCACAGCCAATATTTCGACACCCAGGAGGATTCGATCTGTGATGCTCCGCTTCGCATTTGTGGCAGGCGCGGCTTCAGGAGTTTCGTCCAGTGTATCTATGGTCGGTGCTGGCGGAGGGTTCTCCATCGAGTCGGAAGGACCCGGCGCGGTGAGAACCACGCGCCCCGTGCGCTGAAAGTGTTCGAGTCTTTCCTGGTGTGCGCCGCGTCGCTTTTCGATCAGCAATCGGCGCAGTTCATCCGTGGATAAATCTTCGGGCGCTTTCCTTCTTGACATGGCGCAAGGATTATACCGCAAGGAACCCTTGACAGAATTCCCCCCTTGCATAGAATCAGCCCGAAATGAGAAAACGCTTCTTACATGACTTGTTAGTGGGCTCCGTTAATTTGAATCTTTCTTTTCCCTTTTGGAGAGTCGCTTTTTAGCGGCTCTTTTTTTATCTGCTCGAGGGTGCTTCGCACAAACTTGACACCTGACACTTGGAACTTGACACATGCTTAGACTTCCCGGATTAATCGACCCTCATGTCCACGTACGCGAACCTGGTCAGACTCACAAAGAAGATTGGGACACCGCGACTCAAGCCGCGCTGGCTGGTGGATTCACCATGATTCTTGCCATGCCAAATACCAAACCGCCCATCTTCGACGCCTCCACCCTCGACCTCGCGCTGGATTCCGCCAAACAAAAAGCGCGCTGCGATTATGCCCAATTTCTCGGCGCGGGGCCGGACAACGCAGAGACGGTTGCTTCGCTTGCCGATAAAGCGGCGGGGCTGAAGATGTATCTCGACTCGACCTTCGGCGAGCTGCGCCTCGATGACATGACTCTATGGCAGCCGCATTTCGAAAAATTTCCGAAGCACGCGCCTATTGTGTTGCATTCCGAATCGCGGACAATGGCGGCGGGAATTTTATTCGCTGCGATTTATGATCGTCCGATTCACATCGCACATGTTTCATTGAAAGAAGAAATTCTGCTCATCAAAGCCGCCAAGGAAAAAGGCATCAAAGTGACGTGTGAAGTCGCGCCGCATCATTTATTCTTATCAAAAGAGAATGTCACTCTGAGCGGAGGGCGAAGTGAAGTTCGTCCGCGGCTGGCAACCCAAGAAGATGTGGACGCCTTATGGCAAAATATCGATGTTGTTGACTGTTTCGCCACCGATCACGCGCCGCATACAGTTGAAGAAAAAGTTTCGGAGAATCCTCCGCCCGGATTTCCAGGACTCGAAACGGCGTTACCATTGTTGCTAACTGCTGTGAGCAATGGGCGATTGAGCATCGAAGATATTATTGCTAAGATGTATGAGAATCCCAAAAAGATTTTCAGTCTTCCCGATCAACCCGAAACATGGATCGAAGTGGACGAGAACGCCAAATACGAGATCAAAGCTGAGAATCAATTTACGCGCTGCGGCTGGACGCCGTTCGAGGGCTGGAAGGTGAAGGGCAAAGTCAGAAAAGTTGTATTGCGCGGCAGAAATGCTTTTGAAGATAGAAAGATTTTAGTAGAACAAGGCTATGGAAGAAATGTTCGCAATTAAAAAGCAACCTGCTCTTTTAAAAGAGCAGGTGATGGAAATTCGATCCGCCGTATTTTTATTTTTCGGTCAAAGTACCGTTCGCATATTTATGTAATACACTCGAAAGCAAGGTTTGATATGGAATGCCCTGACGAATGGCTCGCTTTTGCAAGTCAAGGAGGTCCTTCTCTGAAATGCGAATGTTGACACGTTTATCCTTACGGAATGTTGCACGCGCATATGCTCGATATTGTTCTTTTTGCTCTTTGAGTTTCTTAACCGATTTCCACTCCTCGGCTTCGTATGAAGCGAGAAGTTCCAGTTCATCTTGTTGGAGTTTCAAGTTGCTCATTCTTTACTACCTTTCAAATACTTCTTCGTTGCTTTGCGGCTCGGAATAATGGTTTTCAAAAAGATTTCATGTTCGTCTTCGACGAATGGAACGAGATATGCGTAATCTTCAATCTGCACCACGAAAATCTTTTGTCCTTTATACTTTTCTTGGTTGGGATGCTCTAGCACATCAAGCAGAAATCCCATCTCAA
>JBJKOR010000017.1:0-4656 GCA_046707185.1 Anaerolineales bacterium
CCATCACCCTGAGTGGACACTGAGCATATGCGTAGTGGAAGTCGAAGGGCAGGATAACAACAAAATCCACACTTCGACTACGGTCTTCGTTTTCACTCCGCCCTCCGCTCAGCGCGATGAGAAAATCTATTTGTTACCCCGAACTTATGTTGAAAAGGTTATCGTGCAATGGTTGACATGGATAAATTGGGCAAGGTGCGCGGCTTTCTGTTGGATATGGATGGGACGTTCTATTTGAGTGATCGTCTGCTGGATGGCGCGCTGCGTTTCATCGACTTGTTGTGGAAACAGAACAAAGAGTTTCTCTTCCTCACCAATAATTCGTCTAAACATGGCCTTCAATATGCGGAGAAGATCACCCGCCTTGGCCTTCCAATCACCGAAGAATTTGTATTGACTTCGGGCGAAGCGACCGCGCTTTATATCAAAGAACAAAAAGCGAACGCAAATATTTTCCTATGCGGTACGCCAGCGCTCGAAGAAGAATTTCAACAACATGGATTTCAACTCGTCCAAGAGAAGCCGGATTATTTGGTGCTTGGCTTCGATCAAACGTTGACATATAAAAAATTGTGGATGTTGTGTGACTTTGTTCGCGCGGGCATTCCTTATATCGCAACTCACCCGGACTTCAACTGTCCTACCGAAACGGGCTGGATGCCGGACACCGGCGCAATGATTGCCTTCGTCAAAGCGGCGACGGGACGCGAACCGGATTTGGTAGTGGGTAAACCGAACCGCTTGATTGTCGATGCGGCGGCGTTGAAAATGAATCTGCATGTGAATCAAATGGCGATGATCGGCGATCGGTTGTATACCGATATTGCGCTGGGTCAATCGAGCGGCATCACGACGGTTTTAGTTTTGAGCGGTGAAACGAAAATCGAAGATTTGAAAGACTCGCCTTTTCAACCAGATTACACTTTTCTGAATTTGGCTGGCGTTGCGGATTGGTTGGAAAAGAATTAAATTATGTCATTGCGAGGAGCGCAGCGACGTGGCAATCTCCTCGAACAATCTACAGAATGTTACATGAGATTGCCACGCCACAAAAAACGCGGCTCGCAATGACAAAAGATTACGGATTGGCTGGAAAAGAATTAAATTAGGCTAGTATCCCTCAACGTAGGGTATTGGGATAAAATAGAGGCGTGGACAAGAAAATATTATTTAAATCCTGTAAATGGGCTGGAAAGCAATTTACGCGCTTTGACTTGGGGGCTACTATGGGATTAGTAATTGCATTTCTAACTCTTGTAGTTGGACTAACTAAGGGCGTTGTTTTTGGTGTTGAAAGCAGATTAGATGCTATAGGTTTTGCGCTTCAACTGCTTGGTATTTCTATAGCGGTTATCATTATCTTTCAGATAATTGGAGTCATTCTTACTGAGATAGGCGAGTTTCCCGAAAGAATAAAATATGAATATGATCCGAGAGATAATTATGTTAATCCAAAAAATCAGCAGAACTGTATAGGCGTATGGGTCGTCAATGACACAGAATATGATTTAACTGATTGTTGGGCTGAAATAATGTCAGTTGGAGGAAGAAAGGTGCATGGAGGAAATCAGATACTTTCGTGGAGAGATGAAACCAATAGCAGAACATTGATTGTCCCAAAAACAAGAAAGTTCTTAAATATCGCAGAGTCGGATGACATGTTCTTAAAGTTTTTATTAGCCTCTTTCGAGTCTAAGATACAAGCAAATATATCAAGCAAGAACAATTACTATATTTTAGAAGTAACAATAGCTATTGCGATTAGAGGAAAGATTGACAATAATTACAAAGAGAAGTTTTTTTATGGAGAGATTAATTATCAAAGTGTTCCCCCTTCTACGAATAAACCTTATCAAGTTGGTAATGCTACCATTTATCCCACCTATTCATCCACCATTAAATTAAAGGAGATTAAATCATGGGAACTAAAACAATGATTAAGAAGAGAAAGACAACCCCTAAGAAAAGGCTGTCTTGACTAAAGGTCGCTTCTATAATTCCAGTATATAGAACCTAAAACCATCCCGCAAAATTTTTCTGCGGGATGGTTTATTTTCAGCTTTTGATCTACTATCCACCGATCACGGCTTTGATAACCTTATATCCTTCTTTATCGAATGCCGCTGCGACTTTATCTTGCAAGTCCTTACCGGGCGTGAGCGAAATCATATAGCCGCCGCGTCCGCCGCCGGTGACCTTGGCTCCCAACGAGCCCCATTCCAAAGATGACATAACCATCTTGTCTAAAATCTCGTGCGAGAATCCCATCTCTGCCAACAGCTGGTGATTAGTTGTCATGATCTGACCCACAGTCCTCAAGTCTCCGGCTTCGAGAGCTTTCTTCATTTCTTGACCTTGCCCGGTGATGGTTTTCAAGCGTAATGCGAAACGCGTGGGATTATTTTTCTTTTTCCGCTCTCTGAAATCATCAAGCAACGCTGTGTTGGCTGTAATGCCGCTGTTCGCCAACACAATCTCAAATGGCTTGGACGTTTTGATTCTTTCAAAATGTTGTTCTTTATTCTTTAGATAGAAAAGCAAAAGCCCGCCATAGGTTGATGCGGTGTTGTCGACTCCGCTGGCGATTCCGTGATAGGGAAATTCGCCTTGCCACGCAACGTGGTTAATCTGTTCAATCGAATAGCCCAGCTTGAATTCTTCATTCAATGCCCGCGCCAACGAAACGCAGCTGGCTGCGCTGGCGCCGACTCCGCTACCCGCTAGCAATGTTCCACCAATCGTGATCTTGATCGGATTCTTCTTGGCGTCAATCTTCATCACTTCGAGTATTTTGTTAATAGACTTCGCTTGTTGTTTTTCTTTCTTCTTCTTATATCCCGGCACCTCGATGCGGTTATCTTCCAAAGTCCAGCCGGAGCCGCTTTTGCGTCTTTCAACAGAGGTCTCTGTTTCGTACGAAATTGCTGAGACGATTGCCGGAACTTCCTCCAGCACAAATTGATCCCCGATCAAGATTGTTTTTCCGAAGCCTGTTCCTTTTGACATATGATTCTCCGTTCAAGAGTTTTTCAAGATCTTTTCCATTTCATCAATCAATTTTTCTTCCTTACCAATAGCCACCGTGGTGGCGGCTGTCAAACTATGGCAGGCATCGGAAAAGCCTCCCAGTTTGTTGGTTGCTTCAGGAAGAAAAATGTTGAGACCAATTGCTTTTCCAGCTCTAATTTCGCCTTCCATATAAGGAGAAACGCGCATGGAAATTTTCACCTGGTTGAATTTGATCAGACCGAATCCTGGAATTTCATCGGGGACCACCTGGAATCCTGCAATGTATTTCTTGGGATCGATCAAATCTGTTTCCCGAATCGCATCGCAAAATGCACCGATCATTTTGACACCCATCGGGAAAAACCGCTTTTCGACGTGGAACCATTGGATGTGGGGTGTTTGTTTTATATCGCCTGATTTCAGTTTTGAGATCTCCTCATTAAACTTTTTTGTCCTGATCGCTTTCAATTCTTCTACCTTACGGTCTGACTCTGGGGAAACTCCCTCGAGACAGACTTTGATTCCCATGACCGGACCGTTTTGGTGATAGCCAACGCCTCCCAACACATCAAGATAATCACCGAATTCGTTAGCACGAATTTCACCTTTTGGACTTTTCAATAAGTACTGCTCGCCAGTTTTGATTTTCCTGATTTCCATCTTGCCTTGTTTAACCGCTTCCAGTGCCGCCTCTCGGTTCTGGCTCACCAATTGGCCGTCCACAAAGAAACCGTCTCCTACTGCACCGACGGCGGCTATCGGCGCCAGGTCGTGGTTGGCCGGGTTCATGGTCACGGCAAAGAGATAGCAAGTTGTCGAGCCGGAAATGTCGCGGTCGCCTTTGAGGCCGAACAGGTCAGGGTCAAGATTATAAACTTTTGGATCGGTCGAGGCTTCGGCCACGTGATGATCGAGGATCAGTACCAGGTTTCGGCTCTTGTTCAGGTTGGAGATCATCGGCGCAATTCTGCCCGCGAAATCGGCAAAAACGATCAGGCCTCCCTCTTGCTCAAAAACCTTTCGCAGCACCGCCGGATACGGCTTTTCCAAAGAATAGCGCTTGACCTTGTATCCCTGCCGTTTGAATGCACGGGTCAGGATCGCTCCTGAAGTAAGCCCATCCGCATCATTGTGGTGGAAGACTTGAACCGTTTTTTCAGGCCATTGCTTGACTTCCTGAATAGCTGTTTCCATTGCTTTTAGCAAATCAGTTACCATTTTTGCCTCATCTCAATTTATCGCCAAGCCCCGTATTCTATCACAAAGGATACCAAGATGTTCGTGACCAGAATCAGTGAATATCAGGAAGAAAGATATATCTTGCGTGCTATAATCCGTTCGTCCTATGAATACTTTTGATATTTTCCTGTTTTTGGAGAGGTGGCATGACCAACCCTAATCAACCAGTTCGATCCAATCCTGCGTTTTTCCCGCCTCAGATCAATAGTCTAGATGACACCGGGCTTTCCCCGCTCTGGCTGCAAGATTTGATATTGAAAGTTCTATACTTCCGCGGTTCTATGAGCGGCTTCAAGATTGCCGAGGAAATCGCGCTTCCGATGAACGGTGTAACAGATCAACTATTAACCGCGCTCAAATTCGAGAAATTTATCGAAATCAAATCTTCGCAGGGCGGACTGGGGGAGG
>JBJKOR010000018.1:0-1788 GCA_046707185.1 Anaerolineales bacterium
CCCAAAAACGGAATGCCGGTGCAAGTCGGAAAGACTTGCGCTTCTTTTTCATGAATCGTGAGGCGTAGTCCCGCCAGAAAATCAATGACCTTCACGCGCCAATCGTGAAGGTCATCTTTGTTGTTCGAGAAGAGCAGGAAGTCGTCCACGTAGCGCACATAAGCGGGACACCCAAGTTCCCGTTTGATGTAATGATCCAATGGATTCAAATAAACGTTCGCCCAGAATTGGCTGGTGAGATTGCCAATGGGTAGGCCCCTTGGCCGCAATGCGGAGAAGAGATTATCGTCTGGGAAATATGCCGGTTCAATATCGCGATGTATCTCCGCGCCGCTTCCGAGAATCAATTGGCACAGCTGCAAGATCCGTTTATCAGCAATCACGCGCTCGAATTGCTGATAAAGAATTTGGTGATCCAGGCGTGGAAAGAAATGTTCGATGTCGCACTTCAAAACATATTTGTATTTTCCACTGAAATCTTGAGCGCGGTCTATGGCGGCATGCGTGCCTTTTCCTGTGCGGCAGGCATACGAATCGAAGATGAAGCGGCGGTCGAAGAGCGGCTCGATCACGCGGCACAAGGCATGGTGAACGACGCGGTCGCGGAACGGCGCGGCGGAGATCAGGCGCGGTTTGGGATCGCGGATCTGAAAATTACGATACGGCCCGGGACGATAGGTTTCATTCTCCAATTCACTTTGCAGCGTCAATAGATTTTCTTCGAGATCGAATTCAAACTCGGCTACATCGGGACGCGCCCGCTTGCCTTTGCGCGCGGCTTTGAAGGCTTGATATAAATTTTCAAACGAAGTGACCTGCGGGTATAGATGTTTGTATGTTTTCAAACGGACTCCTTTTGAATCAAAAATTTTTTGCGCGTTTAACCTGTGGGGGAAGCTTCCCCCACACCCCCTCCAGAATTCAACTTTCAGAATGCAGAACTCAGCAATCAGGAACCAGTAATATGATCAGAGCCAGGGGAAACTAAACGAAACCCGATACCGCTGCCGAAGAGATCAGGTACGCCCCCGCCGCGGCCCGCACAGCGGACGAACCTTCGATTAAGGTCCCAGGAGCCGCCGCGCTCCACGCGCTCATCGGTTGAATCTTCCATCTCGCTCTTCTCTGCATTATACGGATACGGCACGTACAAACTGCTGGTCCAATCATAAACATTGCCTGCCTGATCTTCCGCATCGAACGGACCCTTACCACCTGCGGCGGTATACGCACCTACTGGCGATGCTTTGAGCACGCGTCCTTCGATACTATTGGCTTTGTCTGTATCCCAATCGTCCCCCCACGGATATTTGTGTGCGCTCATCTTCCCAAGCACCGTTTTATCCGGCAAGCCGCGCGCTGCCGCTTCCCATTCGACTTCAGTGGGCAAACGATAATTTTTGCCAGCGACATCAGACAACCACGCGCAATAAGCACGCGCTTCGAACCAGGTGATGCCCACCACTGGTTGAGATGGATTGTTGCGCTCGCGGTCTTTCCAGTATGCAGGCTCGGTGCGCGATTTTTGCGAAAGCTGTTTGCCTAATTCTGTTTTCAATTCTTCTTCGGTGAGACCAGCCACATAAACCAAGCTATCAATTTGGTCGGGAGGATAAACTCCACTTTTTTCAAGTTGCTCTTTTACATCACCACTCTTTTTAATTTCCTGTAATTGTTTCCAAGCGGTCAACCATGTTGTGAATTGTCCGCCACTCACGTCTTCCCCTTTCAGCCAGCGCTTCGCCAAATCACCTTGCCAATTGCTTTCATTCTGGTATCCGCTCGCTT
>JBJKOR010000019.1:0-1295 GCA_046707185.1 Anaerolineales bacterium
ACTGGATGATGCCCACGCGGCGCGGCTGGTGGAACACTCCGGTGACTATCGTTATTATCTTGAGTTCCTGCGCCTTTATAAGCCGCATATGTTGAGCGAGGCAGAAGAGAAGGTCGTCAACATCAAGAATGTAACCGGCTCGAATGCCTTCCGAACGTTGTATGACGCGATCACCAATCGTTATGTGTTCGAGTTCGAAGTGGAAGGGAAAGTGAAGGAGTTGACGCGCGGCGAATTGATGCCTTTCATCCGAGGCGGGGATGCAGACATGCGCGCCCGCGCTTATCAGGTGCTGTATCGCGTGTACGGCCACGATGCGCCCATCCTTGGACAAATTTATCAGAATATTGTGCGCGACTGGCACAATGAGAATCTATCGATGCGGAAATTCAACGCTCCGATTTCGGCGCGCAATTTGAGCAACGATATTCCAGACGCGTCGGTGGAGGTGTTGCTGGAGGTCGCCCGCAAGAACAGAGGCATCTTCCAGCGTTATTTCAAAGCCAAGGCGAAATATTTGGGCATGGAGAGCCTTCGCCGTTACGATGTGTACGCGCCCGTTGCAAATTCCGATAAGAGATTCGAGTTCGAGGCGGCCGCCCAAATGGTGTTCGAATCGTTCGGAGCCTTCGAGCCGAAACTTGTCGAGATGGCGCGCCGCGTCTTCGACCAGAGTCACCTCGATAGTGAAATCCGCAAAGGCAAAAACAACGGTGCGTTCTGCTGGTCGGTTCTGCCGGAACTCACGCCGTATGTTTTACTGAACTATCAGGGCCGCGCCTCCGATGTGGCAACCATGGCGCATGAACTTGGGCACGCCATTCATTCGATGCTGGCCGATCATCACAGTCTGTTTACGTTTCAAGCCTGCCTGCCGCTGGCTGAGACGGCTTCCACCTTCGGCGAAATGATGTTGATCGATAAATTGCTTGCGACCGAATCCGATGAGTCGGTGCGGCGCGATCTGCTATTCAAGCAGGTGGACGACGCCTATGCCACGATCATGCGCCAGGCGTATTTTGCCTTGTTCGAGAAACAGGCGCATGAGATGGTGATGAAGAATGCCTCGGTGGACGAGATCAGCGCCGCCTATTTCGAGAATCTGAAGGAGCAGTTTGGCGATTCGCTCGAACTGAGCGATGAGTTCAAGTGGGAATGGGTTTCGATCCCGCATATTTATGCCACGCCGTTCTATGTTTACGCTTATGCCTTTGGACAGTTGTTGGTGCTTTCGCTTTACAAGCAGTACAAAGCGGAAGGCGACTCGTTCAAGCCCAAATATTTGAAGATTCTAT
>JBJKOR010000020.1:0-5250 GCA_046707185.1 Anaerolineales bacterium
GAACTACACTTGGTGCTATATTAAAAGATTATACAGTTGAAATTCAAGAAATCAGCAAAATAATGCGACAAAATAGGGGGCGTTTTTATATGGATGAAATGAGCGCGCTTACGGGTGCAAATTACGAAAAGGTTATTGACAACTTCATTCTTGGAATGTTGGCCGTTTCCAATAGATGATATTTATGAACACTTTGTTTCCTCACGTCATCATTTCTGTTAAGCCTAATAAAGGATATACTTTTGATGCTTCTCAGGAAATTGACAATTCGACTCGAGAAGCAATTAGGAATAACTGGCTACCGCCAGGAAAAGAATTGGGAAAATTCATTGGTATCAATATTATTAGAATTATTCCACTGCCCAACGGCAAAAAAGGCTGGGTTGAGATAAAAGTCACTTCAGATAAAGATGAATTTAATCGAGAAGGCTTGCTTTGGAGTCGGGTTACAATAGTGCCTGATGGCTACATAGACCAAGTGGCCCAAACATATATTTCAAATTTACCCGCAGCAATAAGAAATGTTAGCAAGCTGTATCTTCCAAATAAATTATGGTTATCGTGGCGCACGTTTTGGGGTCTACCTACAATATATACTTATTCAAAGGCTTTTCCGCAGGACTGGCAAATTGTTGAAGCTACAATTATTCGTTCATTTCTTGAACTACCATTACTATTACGCAGGTCTATTACAATCTCAACTTTATCGTTGTCAAACAAAAAAACAGATATCAAAAAAGCGGGGATACTTATTGGAATACCAAGTGAAACTTTGTCCAGCAGAAAAGCACACGTGACGGTTAGGTAAAAAAAGCTAACGTAGCATACTGCGGGCGGTTGGTCAAACCAAATTATGTCCTTCCAAAAAGACCCCGAACGAACGGAAAGAAAAACCCTTCATCGCTTTGCTGATTTCAAAGATAAGCGCGTGCTTGAAATCGGCTGCGGCGACGGACGTTTGACGTGGCAATATGCAAAAGATGTAAAGTTCGTGGCAGGCATCGATCTCGAAGCTGACGATCTACGCGTGGCAACAATCGAGCGCCCAAGTGATGTTCCTGCTTCCTTCGTCCGCGCCGATTCAATTCATATTCCATTTGCCAAAGAAAAATTCGATCTTGCGATCCTGGCCTGGTCGCTTTGATGAATTCAGCACGAGGGCATGGTCCATGCCCTGAATGAAATCCAGCGCGTGCTCGTGCCGGATGGAATCTTGATCGATCTGCGTCCGCTGGCAGTTCGCTGGCCAATTGAAGTCGTCTCGAGCCGCGAGACCAAGGAAGCGGGAAAAGTAACCGATTTGGATTTGGAAGATGACCGCGCCGCGAACGAGTCGATGGCGAGAGCGGAAGCGCAAGGCTTATTCGTCCGCGAGCAGGAAGAATTCTTCCCACTCTTCTATTATTGGGATTCACCGAACGAGATGAAGGAATACATCGACGAAAGCTGGTCCGACTATATAACAATCGATGAAGTCACGTGGAGGAATGTCCGCTCGATATGGGCGGTTGCGAATGCGGATGCGCGCTTGCGTGTGCGTGTGAAGATGCTGATCACACGATGGGACAAAAATACAGGTTGAATTTTAATTTACTGTTGTTATAATGATATATAGACAACTATTTAGGAGAGGGAATTTCTTAAATGGCTAGCCAGTAGCATCACGGCCACAATCAAGGCTGGCAATCGAGGGCATTTCAGTATAGCCGCGTAAAGTTCACGCGGCGGGAGGCAAAGATGTCTGAGAACGCGAAGCGAGTGATAGCGGTCGCCCTGTTGTTATGGATACTGACCGTTACCTGCAACCTGCCAACCGGAATGGCACAACCCACCAGTCCATCCAGTGAAGATATAGCCAATACTGCAGTAGTCAAAGCAATGACCGCACAGGCCAGCATCGCGCCGACAACCATGGCGATCGAAGCGACCACTACACCGCCGCCTATGGCCCCGACCGATACGCAATGCACAGCCATGATCACTGCCAACATGGATGCCAACGTGCGCAGCGGTCCCGGAACAGCATATGAAATCGTTGGATATATTCCAACAGGAGGCACGGCAGTAGTCGCGGGCCGCAATGATTCAAACACATGGTGGCACATTCAATTTGCAGGCGGAAACGGAGGCCATGCATGGATAGCGGGAAGCGTGGTCACACCCTCGTGTATTCCTCCCAGCGTACAGGTTGTGGCCGCGCCGCCCTTGCCCACTTCACCTCCGCCGACAAATACCGAAACGGTTTCCATTCCACCTTTGCTCATTATCACCCTTCCTCCTCTGCCAGTAGGCGATATTGAACTTCAAAGTGTCTTCTTATCCACGAGCGGCGAAGTCATTGCGCGCGTGGCAGTAAACCCAAGCGGTTCGCTGAGCGGAAATGTCACTTACAAGGTTTGGAAGGACGGCAGTCTCCAGGTGACCACGACTAAGGCACTGCCAAGCGGTAGTATCGCCTACTGGACAGGAGTATTTGTATCTGGCACACACAACATCAGGATCGCAGTCGACACGAATAATGCCTTTGCCGAAACGAACGAAGGAAACAACAGTTGGCAGGGTAACTTGACCAAGTAAAAAGGATTGCCGTAGAGGACAAATGCTCACGTGGCGATCGCAATGATGCGAATCAGCTATTGAATATCCACGCCGGTGACTTTCGTCAGCAATTTGTGAATCAAAAAAATTGGAATGATCAGCGCAACATGCACCGCGGCACTCAAGCCAAAGATGATCGCCGCCGCGCTGAGGAAAGAATTCAACGGCGGGGCGAGATACGTCAACATCCACGGTCCAACCCCGGCCAGAACTGCCAACGCCAGCAAGACCGCAATCGCCACACCCAGCGGGAGCCAGGCGTGGCGGTCCGACTGCGAGGGCAGCATCGTACTGCTGACCGCAAACGTCAAATAAAACCACAGCGGAAAATCGTGGATAGTGTGAAGCAGTGTGATTCCACGCCAAAACAAATCAAGCTGACCGTTCTGCAAAACCGCCCACATCGGTTCAAGCTGCATGGGATAGACCGCCATCAGACTCACAACCCCGCCGCCGACGATCAACGGCGCGGCGCCCACCAGCGAATCGCGCACGATATCGGATTTCGCCATCTCCACGTAGCCCAACTGCAACCGCCCATCCCCAAGCACCTGCGGAAGAAGCGAGAAGCGCGCCATCTTGATGCCAAGCAACAGCGCCATGCAAAAATGACTCAGTTCATGCAGCAAAACGCCGGGCAAAAAAATCAGCGAGAAAATGGTAACCGTGAAGTGTTCGCTGCGGCTCGAAATCAGGAGCACAGCCTGGATTTCACGATGCAGAAACCGCTGGAGGAATGCCAGCGGTATAAGGGTTATAACGAACCAGAGGAGTCCAGTGAATTGGGTGAGCATGATGCTTCAGACCATAGACGATTAACCGTAGACCGTCTATGGTCCACGGTCTACGGTCTACTTGCGGCTTTTGTAATCGCAACGTACTCGTCCGCCTTCAAACTTGCGCCGCCGACCAAGGCCCCATCGATTTCCGGTTGGCCGAAGAATTCCGCCGCGTTGGATGAGTTCACCGAACCGCCATACAGAACGCGGATCGCTTGCGCGGTTTGCTCGCCGAATAATTCACTCAACGATGAACGAATCACCTTGCCGACCACGTCATTGGCGTTCGGTCCGCTCGAGGCTTTACCGGTTCCAATCGCCCAAACCGGTTCGTACGCCACCACCATGCGCGGCGCAAACGCGGAGTCGACGTCAGCGAGGCCAAATTTGATTTGACGCCTCACCACGTCACTGGTCTGGTTCGATTCGTATTGCTGCAGCGTCTCGCCAACGCATACGATCGGGGTCAGATCGAATTTCTGCGCGGCATGGAGTCGTTTATTGACGGTCTCATCTGTTTCGCCAAAATATTTCCGGCGCTCGGAATGTCCGAGAATTACATATTGGCAAAACTCCTTGACCATCGTTGGCGAGACTTCGCCGGTGAACGCGCCTTTCTCCTCCCAAAACATGTTTTGCGCGCCGAGGCCGATGTCACTGCCTTTCAACAGCCCGGCAATCGCCGGCAATGACAAAAATGGCGGGCACAAAACTTTCTCCACATTTTGAATCTCGCTCAACTTCGGAGCCATCGAGGTGATCAACTCACGCGCCTCCGCCACGCTCTTGTTCATTTTCCAATTTCCTGCTACAAGGGGAAGTCTCATTTTATGAAGCCTTTCTTTATGATTTATCCGCCAGTGCAAACACAAAAATGACGGTTGATTACGGAATCTGATTCAGCAGGTCCTGGGCATAAGCCCGCACCCAATCCGAGGCGTTCAAGTCGCCGATCAAGATTTGCAGCAATTGCTTGGCTGCGAACGTCTTGCCATCCTTGGCATCGATCTCCGCCTGCAGCAAGGAGGCCTCGGGCATGCCTGGTCGAATCTGTTTCACTCGATTGAGCAAAACCTGCGCCTGTGCCGGATCACCGTTATAGAAATCGAAGCGAGCCTCGGCCACCATTGCCATCGGCTGTTCGACGCTGCTGAGCGAGCTAAAGGGCAAATAGGATCGGATATCGGGTTCGACAGACGCCTGATAGATTGCCTGGTGATAATTGTCCAACATGTCAGCCGGAGGCTTGGCGCCGAATCCAAGCGATTTGATGGCACGCAAATACATGGCTGCTGCCGGGAGCCAGGCCTGGCGCTGCCGGAACTGATCGCCCGCATTGTTGAAGAATTTTGTGTCGGATGTGCCTGCCAAAGTCGCCGCCGTTGCCAACGTCGCCAAGGCCGGTCGCTTCTGGCCTGCATCCCAATACGCCAGCGAAAGACCTAATGCGGCGTTTGGCTCTTTTGGGTTCTGGCTGAATTGAGCGAATGCCGTGGCAACCGCCGGCGCTTGCGTCATGGCCGGAGTCAACGTGAGGGAGGCGGCATTCGTCGCCCTGGGCAAAGGCAAAGCCGTCGCCGCAGGATGCGCTTCCACGATCGTGGTAGCTGTAGCACCAGTGTGTATCTTTAGATAACGGTCAGCACGTAATACAACCAGGACGAACAGGCAGCCAGCAATTAGCAGGGCGCCGCCCACCAGGATAAAGGGCCACACAGGACGCTTCTTGACTGCGTCTTTAGCTGCCACCGTTTTCGCTTCAGCCCTCTCCCACACATCAGGCTGTACAGGCTGCATGGTGACGGAAGTCCCATCCAATGATATCCCCGCGGCACTCCAGGCTACCTTGACGGCTTGTACAAGGGAGGGTACA
>JBJKOR010000021.1:0-4711 GCA_046707185.1 Anaerolineales bacterium
GTATACAGCTGAACTGCTGGTTGAGTTGCCAAAGATTCCGCCGCCGGTGATATTCCAGGTAGGCGTTCCGATTCCGCTAAAATCTGTTCCGGTGGGGTCCAGACCGACCACCGCATTTCCGTAGAAGGCCGGCGCCCGATACGTTCCACATGAGCGCGAGGTGGCCAGCACGGTGTTCGTAATCGTTGGAATCCCGATGACTTGTGCAAAGGTGGTGTTGATCGTGGAAGTGATTGTCACGGTGATGTCCTTGCCTGTCGAACCGGCCGGGCAACTGCCCGAAGGCGAGTCTGCTGTGGTGACTGTGACCGTATTGTTCGCGGTTCCATCGTAGCCGTTTGTTGTTGCTGCAGACTGGGCCGTTGTTGTTACGCTTTGTCCCCTCGCATTGGCAAGCGCGCCCGCCAATGCAGCTGAATCTGCAGCATTCTGCGCGTGCCGATGATCGAAATAGGCATTGCCCCCATCGATGGCGAGGGCAGTCATGCCTACCAGGCCTATAATGGCAAATGCAATGATTATCAGTGCCTGGCCTTTTTCATGCGGCTTTCTATCATTCGTTTTCATAATCCATGACTCCTTTCCGTACTGAAAAAAACAAAAATAAACGCCAAACAAATAGATTATACATTCAATGCCTTGTTGTATTCCGTACGCTTTTGAAAACCAAACTTTAAAAACTATAACCCTAACTTGGATAAGTCGGAACCAAAAAGGATTCAACCCCGGCACTTGCGCTCAGCGCAGGCTTCGGGAGCGAAGAATCCCACTTTTTTTAGCAAAGTTTTCCTCGAACCTCCCAGATTCTTCGCGGCGCTTTGCGCCACTCACATCGTCCCGATGTCCTTCGGGAGAATGACATGTTGAAACGAAAATTTTCTAAGGTAAATGCAATTTACTCGCGCCGCGCTTTTGCAGTGTTAAGAGAGTGGAGAAATGATTATTTCACCAGTTCTAGAATGGGCGCGGATGGCGGTTTCCATTGGCTGCCGGAATCGTAGTTGATTACGATGTTGCTGTTGCCGGACAGGCTGAGCGTGTCGGCAATGATCTGATTGTTATATCCATCGGCATTCGCGCCGCCTTCTATGCTGACATTCGAGCAGGCGGCTAGAATGGTTCCGTTAAAGCTGGAGACTCCGTTGGCATTGATCTTGACGTTATCGCAGTTGCTGGGATCGGGCAAATAGAGCAACAAATGGGCATAGTATCCGGAAGATTGACCGGAGAGATTGAATACACCGGATGTCCAATCTACGTTTCCGCTCACCATGTCGATCATTACACCGCCGCTGGCACTCGTCAAATTCTGTTGACCGGAGAGTGAAAAGGATTGATTGCCCGCATCGATGCAAAAAGTTCCCGAATCCAAAACCACGTTCTTGGCACTGGTGGGCGGAAATGCGCCGGAATACTTTCCGGGAGTGAGGTGGACATATCCATCAGAACCCGTATAGGTCGAGCCGTTTTGACCGCAGGAAATATTAGGCTGTGGGTAGGTGGAGGTCGGATCTATCAACTGTGTTGTTGTTGGCCGGCATCCATTATCGTTCAGTGTAGTATTGGTACCTGTGGTGATCGAGCCAACCACGTTGAGGCAGGGCGTGGTTAGCGACGCCGAACCGGACTTGGTGTTGAAAGCGCCGTTGGAAGTGCTCGAACAATCCGAGTTGACGAAAATGCCTCCGCCGTTGTCGTTGATCGTGAGGCCCGCGCCGCCTTGATAATTAAAAGCAGAGCAGGCTGTCTTGTTGAGTCCCACCAAGGCACTGCCGTTGAACAAAGGAGTAGTGACCGGCGGCACAGCCAGCACGATGGCAGAGACCGTATTGGTAACTTCCGGGATTCCGAAAACCCCCGCAAAATAAGTTTTGACATGCGAGGTGATAATGACCTGCATGTAATCGCTGGCATCGGATTGACTGGCATAGATGCCGCAACTTGCGGCGGGATCCGTACATTGATAGATGTTGACCGAATCCGGGCTGACGTTGTTATAGCCGTACTTGGATGCGCGCGACCAGCCGATGCTCTGGGCATTGCTCCAGCTCTCATTGCGGATAACCGCGAGACCGGTCGCCAATGCCGAGGTGTCTGCCGCGTTTTGGGCGTTGCGGCGATCAAAATAGGCGTTACCGCCGTCAATGGCCAGCGCCGTCATGCCGACCAAACCAATGATGGCGAAGGCCATAATAATCAAAGCCTGACCACGTGAGGAACGATTGATATTGTTCATGGAGCAATCCTTTTTAGATAACAAGAACCTATGGGCAGACGGGTTGCAGCATTGTGTCGGTTGCGCTTGCCTTTAAGGGAATTGTGTTCGAGCCGATGATCCCGCTCATAAATGGCATGAAAACGGTATAGTTGTACGTGACTGTGACGGTCACCGCATTGGCCGATGCGCCGTTGCTGCCGTTTTCGCAGGCAGAACCGCTGACTTGAATATTATTGCCGCTGCCGCTGCCATTACACGTAAACGAGGAAAAGTCCACCGGGGTGCTGGACGTATTCCTGGCTTGTTGGCAGATGATAGTGATGGTGGAATTGGGAAATGTCCCTGATGGATCCCCATTCACCGAAGCATACAACGCGCCTTCCTGCGCCGCATCACTAATCGAGACGTATGAGAAAAACGCCATTCCGAAGGTGACGAGGCCCGATAGCAGCAACAGGATAATCGTCATGCTGATGGCTAATTCCACCAGGCTTTGGCCGCGCTCAGTTTTTCTTGGTAATGAGTTTTTGTTCTTCATAATAATCTAATTGCTTGAATCAACGGGGTAAGGCTGACAACCATTGGTCAGGAAATTGATGATGATTCTTTCCGTACTATCTTGGTTATCATAACTCTTATCGAAGTCAAACACGATCGCGGATTGTCCCGTAGGCAGAGTGGTGCCGGCCGGCAGTGGAGCATAGTTGGATGGCATGGACCAACTTGGAGCAAAATAGTTTCCGGTCCAAAGAGTTGTTACGACAGGCGGAACAACAATCGCCACAGCTTGAAGGCTCAGTGTTTTATCCCCGCCTGTTTGATGTCCTCTTGTATTATTCCAGTAAACTGTGATGCTTTGTATGGCAAGCGGCACGCCCGTGTTGTTCGTAATGGACATGGTCATGGTGTAATACGGGTCGTAATACGGGTAAGTTAATGGGCCATGAGTTACCAGGCCAGAACAGGCAATGGCGGTGGGAGTGGTCGTAGGCGTCGGTGTAAAAGGTCGGGTCGATAGTGGGAGGTCCGTTGGGGTCAGTGTGAATGTTGGGGTCAAGGATGGCGTAATCGAGGCCTGGGCAGTTTGGGTCGCGGCCGAAGCCGTATGCGTTGCAGAATTCGGAGTGTTCGTGTTGGTTGGCGTGCTCGTATTGGTCGGCGTACTGGTAAATGTGGGTGTGGAGGACGGCGTAATCGAGGCTTGGGCAGTTTGGGTCGCAGCCGCCGCGGTTTGTGTGGAGTTGCCACCTCCTCCCCCGCCACCACCACCTCCACCCCCGCCTCCTCCTCCAGGCGGTGCAGTAATTGCAATACTGATATCCGACAGGATGAAACGGGAGCTTTGCGATGTGATGGTCAGCGGCTGGAACGAAGGAATCAAGTTTTCGATGGCAATGATGGGGGTGTATTGTGCTGAAACAGTTACTTTGATCTCGTAGCTGTTCTCGAACGTTGGCCAGGGGCTAATAGCTGTACAGTCCTGGTTGCCAATGCCGGAAATTTGTTGTTCATTCCCGCTGGTGTCCACGTAGCGGTACTTGATACTTATCGGTTGTTCGAAGGTGTTAATGATGGCCGCACTGTTCGCTGCGGCTGTGATTCCGGCGCAGTCCTGATAATATGGCGTACCGCCTGAATTTTGGCCGGTTGCCGAGCCATAACGGGCAGCGTTGCGCGCGGCTGTCACGACCGAGGCATAGATAAATAACAAGCGTCCAGCCTCGAGCAAGCCATACAGCAACATCAATAGAATGGGCAGGACCAGGGCAAATTCCACCATGGCTTGCGCCAGCGTTCTCTTGCCTGACCTTGAATAAAGTTTCTTGAACATTCCAGCACTCTACCTTTTTATGTTCCTATCGGGGGGCGATCAGGGCGATCCAGCCCGGCAGGAAAAGGATAAGAAATGCGCCTGTGATGAAAAATGGGCCGTATGGCATAAAGACCATCAGCGCTTCGCTTTTGTAGCGCTTTGCAAGCACCAGATATAAGACCACGATCACACCTGCCAGCCCTCCCAGCAGGATTCCCAACAACAATCCAAACCCGATGAACGGCCATCCCATGATCAGCCCGAGCACGCCGGCCAGAATCACATCGCCGGAACCGAGCGCCTCCTCATCGTCCGCTTCCTGTCCGGCCGCTTTCATTTGTCGCGCCCGATAACGGGCGAAGGCAATGCCGAAAAGATAGAAGGCCAGCATGATGAGGAAACCCGCGAGTCCGCCTTCGAGGGTGTAGATCAAACCATTGATCCATAAACCCAGCCCAAGTCCGAAGAGCGCGCCGAAGATGCTGGTTGGGTGCAGGATCAGGCGGTGTTCGAAGTCAACCACAAAGACCAACCCGAAATAGGTCAGCAGGATCATGCCCAGCGTATACGCCAGATGATAGGGCGGGTGGAATCCAAAAATGCCGAAAGGAGCTTGAAACCAAATATATATACTGATAACCAGCATGAAAAGCTGGATAATCCAGACGCGCAAAGAGCGG
>JBJKOR010000022.1:0-2675 GCA_046707185.1 Anaerolineales bacterium
GCCATATGTTCGTCTCCTTGATTTATCATGCAAGGGAATTGTAAAAGCGCGGCAGAGCAATTCAAACATCACGCGCGAGAAGTGTCACCCCTCGCAAGATAACATCATATTTGAAAATTGTCAGACAGGTAGATTGTAGAACGTTCAACGGGAAGGGTCAAGTGGCATTCATATATTGCCGAGTCATGACAGACTTCACCAATATGTAATGACAAAAGGCATTTAAAGTTCCATCTCAAATATCTATACAATTAAAATCAGATGGATATTCCATTGGCCCGCATAAGATTATCGAAAGGAGGAAGAATAATGAACTAATCTATGATTCCGAATGATGAACATCCTTATATGATTGTTGGTGCAAGAGAAATAGGAGGCGATGATCCAGCGCTCAAAAATGGTCGCTTAATCTATCTATTGGATGGATGAGGGCGTTGGGAAGCAAGTAGCGAAACCGGCCTATAGTGGTCGGTTGTTTTTTTAACCCGAACCCTTGAAGAGGAGTAAATGCATGAACGCTCATAAGCTTTTCAATTTGGGGATGGTTATAATCTTTGCGTTTTCGCTGGTGGGAATGCCTGTGAATGCATTCGCGCAGGAGCCTCAACCCGCGACCCTGGGTGTTATCCACGCTTACCCTGAGACGAATCTCATTGAAGTGCAAGGCGGCACGTTAGGCGATAGCGTGACGCTCGACGTAGATGACGCCAGCAATGGGCCGGGAATCGATTACACCGAAACAAAAACCAGCGGGCCAGCCGATGGGGATCCGAATGTAGGCTATGTTTCATTCTCACCCAATGGATTCCAACTCGAAGAAGGAGACATCATCACCGCGACGAACGCTGCCGAGACGCGCGAACTGGTGGTCACTCCCCCAGGCACAGTCACGAATCTGGATATGGATAGCGATACCATACAGGGGACGATGCGCCCGAACAGCATTGTAGATGTCTACTTTGTCCAGGATGGCACACGACGTGTTACACAGGCAGACGAAAATGGCCTGTGGTCGGTGGACTTCAGCCAACCCAATTCCAGTTCAAGCGATCCAGCTGAACAACAGATTCTGAATCTGATACCGAATTTGAACGGCACGCTCTTCGAGCGCGACGAGGATGGTGATCGCACAGGATATAGCATCGATACGGGAAACGCCCGCTTCCATGCGCAGCTCATCGAAAACATCATCAACGGCTATGACTGGCCCATCAATAGCATGGTCACGGTGACGATTGACGATCCATCCAATGGAATCGGCGTTGACTTCACAAACACCCGCCAAGCCACCCCAATGCCAGACAACCCGGATACCACCCTGGTGAGTTTCGATGATTTGGGCGGAATCCAACTCGCGACCGGTATGGAGATCACCATGACCGACGGCATCACTGTTAAGCGCCACACGATTACGAATCTGGCCGTCACTCAAGTAGATAGCAATCTCGATACGGTTTCCGGCACGGGTACACCGGGCACCTGGCTCAACATCCAGCACTGCGAACCGGCTGGTTGCTTGTGGCGGCGATATGCTACCGTGGGTCAAGACGGAAACTGGTCGGTGGACTTTTCTGTTCCCGGCACACATAACGATGAGCAACAGATTCTCGATATCGTTGGCGTCACCAGTGGAGCAGCATTAGAGAGCGATGATGATGGTGATCACACGGATGTAACCTGGTATGGAGGCGTTCCCGACCTCGTAGTTCAGCCGGATCCGGATATTGTTCACGCACATGATTGGCCCCTAGGCAATCTCGTCACGCTTACGATTGATGATCCCGCCACGCCGCAGAATCCCGATTACACCGATTCACAAGTGGCTCATATCGATCTTCAGCATGAGGGATCTGATCAAACCTGGGTCAGTTTTAGCTTTGCAAGTATCTACGATGTTAAACCCGGGGACTACGTCACGCTCAGCGATGGCAGAACCACCAGGCAGCACACGGTCACGCGCCTGCAGATCACGAACATTGATATAGATAACGATACCATCTCTGGGATTGCCGAACCACTCGGGAATCTTGATGTGGAAGCACCCTTAATGTCTGGCTTCGCGCTGAATATTACAGCAGATGAAAATGGCAATTGGACTGCCAATTTCTCCGGCATCACCGACATTACACCCGGTATGCAAGTTCGAGCAAATGAAATTGATACCGGTGGCAATTCCACCATGGTGGATCGGACTGTGCCACAGCCGGTGGTTTGGGCTCATCCCAATGATTCCAACGAAGATTGGATCGACGTCCGTGACTGGAGCTTTGGAGAAACGGTTTCCTTAACGATCGATAATGATACTGATCCATCTAACGGCACACTGTACACGGATAGTGGTGTAGTTGGCCCTGCAGACTGGAACCCCTCGGTAGGTGTTAAGGAATTCCATCTAGGAAATTTCGATCTGAAACCCGGTGATATTGTCACTGTGACTGGCCAGACGGTGACCAAAGTTCTGACCATTACCGATATCGATGTCACTGATATAAATCCCGATTTGGACACTGTCAGTGGCACGGCTGCAGCTGGGTCGGCGGTGCAAGCCTGGCTGCATGAAGACAGCTCGTGTGATTCCGAGATATTCGCAGATGAAAATGGATCCTGGACAGCTGATTTCAAACCGTGCGATCTCGGGCCGGGGGTCGGAGGTGGCGTCGGGCAGGTGGATGCGG
>JBJKOR010000023.1:0-6506 GCA_046707185.1 Anaerolineales bacterium
CATCTTCAGCATGGCACGGCGTGCTTCTGCGGATGCATTGCGCAGCGCTGTGCCGCTTCCGCTGATTGTCATACTCCCGGCGGTATAACCTTCATCCGGTGTGCGAGCCGTATCACCCATTACTAAATTGATACGCTCGAATGGCACGTCCAGCTCTTCAGCGACGATCTGAGTCAACGCGGTGCGGACTCCAGTTCCCAATTCGACTTTGCCGCTGAAAGCTGTGACGCTTCCATCTTTTTCGATGGCGATCCAATCATCGAGCCAATCAGACACTTCACCCCAAGCTGCCTCGCGCCGACCTGATCCGGGGCGACCGGTTCCTCGGTTACTCCACGCATTAGAGTTTTGATTCGGAGTCGCCATCAGCCCACCTCCTCAGCTAATAACGCCTCAGCCCGCTTGACGGCGCGCAGGATGCGGATGTGTGAACCGCATCGACAGAGATTGCCATCGAGCGCTTCGCGAATTTGTATATCGCTTGGGTGCGCTGTTTTCCATAACAAGGCCGCGGTGGTAATGATCATGCCATTGAGACAGTATCCGCATTGAGCGGCTTGTTCTTCAAGGAAGGCGCGTTGAACTGGATGAAGTTCTCCATCCTCAATCAAGCCCTCCAAGGTGGTGATGCGCGATCCACCAACTTCGGAAACCGGTAAGTTACAAGATTGTTTCGCTTGAGCGCCAACCAACACCATGCACGCGCCGCATTTTTCTTCGCCGCAGCCGAAATGTGGGCCCATCAATCCCAACTCGTTGCGCAGCACATAAAGAAGCGGCGTATCCGGCGCGGCTTGGACGGTATGATGTTTTCCGGTGACGATTAAAACAAGTTCATCTGACATTCAAATCATCTCCTTTGGATTTAATGAAGTTTACCCCCAAACGCTGGCCTCGGCGTCGACTGTCTCAGAACAGTGCATCCGTTTTCTGTGCTACAGAAGATAAGGCATTCCATGTTATACACGGTATCACATATTGACAGAGAAAAACAATTTCACGAACATAAGCAGGCTAGTTGAAATGATCCTATAAATGCCCAATGTGTCTCTTGTGTTGCACCGACTTGCACCGCCAATGATCGTGACTATCAAAAACACCCCTGAAAATGGGCAAAATCGCAGAAAAACATCAAAAAAAGGCGCCCCCGGAGAGGCTCGAACTCTCAACCTACTGATTCGAAGTCAGAATAGATTGTCCACATGGAGTATTTTTAGGCGTTTTTCACACAAAAGCAACAAAAAACATGCGTCATTTGTGCTTAAAACACCAGTTGTTCCATCCACTGTCAAACGCGTTGCACCGATTTGCACCGCGTATTACATCGGGGAGGCGTCGACTTAAGACAATCGCCATATATCCGTGTCACTTTTTAGCATTTCTAAGAGTGACTGCCATTTGTTTCAAAATATCCAAATCGTGTTTTGAAAGACCATCAATCAATTCTTTCCAATCCCTCAAAAATTTCTCTTCATCAGAAGCATGATCATCAGGTAAGAGACCTGCAGCCCGAAACACATTCAAAGGGGAAACATGAAGCGCCTTTGCAATTGCAATTAGCGCCTGCGGCTCAGGGTTAGTCCGCTTCTGATTCACATAATCGCTGATCGCAGTTCGCGTCAAACCTGAAGCCTTGGCGAGATCGGCTTGCGTCAGGTTTTTGCTTTCCATTTGTTCCAACAACCAATCACTGAACAGCTTCTTATCCATAAGGTAATTTTGGCACAAAGTTTGATAGCATCTGCGAATATATTGTCAGCGCTAGTTGACAAGACCGCGACACTATGCTAGTATGTTTCATCGTAAGCGACTGCTTACATTATACAACTCACACCGAAAGGATTTAAAAAATGAAACACCACCTCTTTTGGTTATGGCTCCTAACATCATGCGTGCTGCTTTTTGCGGCAGGAGTCGTCGAACTTGTGCAACTTGTAAATCGAAATCCGAACGCGGGGCCTTTTTGGATTTGGCTTCTTGGCATTCCCATCGGCGCGGTCGGATTTTTGTGGATCGCGCGGGAGATGAAAAATTGAAGCAAAGTATTTTCATCGTCTTCCTGATCACAATCCCGATGCTCGCGGCCTGCTCAACAGCAATGGATGCTGCACCAAGCAGCACTGGCACGCCCAATCCGGTTCAAGCATACGTCAATTCCAATTTAAGTCAAGCGACCGCGGTTTCTGCAATAGCCACTGCCCAGTTCTACACCGGCCAGCTCACGGCGACAGTGGAAGCTGCCAATCTGGCTTCCACTGCCCAAGCGGAATCGATGTCCGCAACTCAGCAAGCAGTCAGCATTGCCAGCACGCAACAAACATGGTCCGCCACTGCTACCGCAGGCAGCGCCCAAGCGACAACCATTGCATCCGAAACATCATCTGCGGTTGCAGTACAGGCTATGTGGACCGAGCGCGCGGTCAGCATCACCTCCACCGCAGATGCCGCCTCCGTTCAAGCTTTCGCCACGGAGCAATTCGGCAAATCGCAAGAAACCGAAATGCAACTCGAACGCGACCGAAGCATGAACAACGTACGCGCTGCCGCGCCGTGGGCGTTGTTGTTTTTCGGCGTCACATTCACCGCCCTGATTGCCTATCGTTGGACACGTGTGCGAGTCATCCAGCGCGATGAACGCGGCGATGCTCCGCTTTTGCTCAACACCATCGATGGCATTGCATACGACGCGGACCGGCATCCAGTATCCACGGCGGGGCTGCTGCGAAGCGATCTCCAACGCCTCCCCCAACTGAGCGCCGAAAGTCACACACAGACCACTGCCCGCGACCAGATGCTTGATCTCGTTACCAGATTACCCGACTCGCCGCGCCTGCAGGAAAAACTCACTGCCGCGCTTGCCAGCCCCGATCCCAAATCCGCACCACAGGTTCAAGTGATCACCGAAGAGCAGGCACGCACCTGGCTCAAGGATGTCATGCCGCATCTTCTACAAGACGCCGTCGATGGCGAAATCATTTCCACAGAGAAAGGAGACAAAGAATTATGACTCTAGCTCCACCCACAAATTCCATTCACCGACGTGATCTGCTTCAAGCCAACCAAATTGCACGGAAACTGATCGAGCTTCTCACCACACGGCGTATGCTTCCTGCCTTTACCCATTTCTATGTTTTCCAATCAATGGGTATGACCTTTCTGGCAGCCATCCTGGATACCACCCAGATCGGCGATCACGGACGCTACATCGACAAGGACTTCCTGCATGAACTTAGCACAGACCTGGCTGGCTTGCCTGTCTATCTCAGCAACTCCACCGGCATCCGCTATATCGTTTTGCTCACACCGCTTCCGAGACTTCCGAAAAAAGTAAACCTGCCGCTGGACACACCGCATGGCAAGCTCCTGATTGGCGTCCGCTTCAATATGGAAAGTGTAACTGTGGATTGGGAGAACACACCGCACATCGCTGTGCTGGGAGCCACAGGTTCAGGGAAATCGATCTTCCTGCAATCGCTGGTGATCCAGGCTGTGCGAGACGATATGAAACTCATGCTGTGCGACCTGGATCAAACCACCTTCGGCAGGTTCGAGAATCATCCGGCTCTCATGACGCCGATTGCAACCACGCCCCAAGCAGCGTTGGAAGTGATCGAGAAAGCCGTGGCCGAGTGTGATCGCCGCGCCGCGCTCTTCCAAGCCATGCCTGAACATCCGCAAAAAATCAGCGAGTACAACACCATTACTCGCAGGCATGCGAAGGAAATCCTGCCGCACGTGTTGGTGATCCTGGATGAAGCCAGCGCCACACTCGCGGCATTGGGTGGAGCGAAAGGCGCTTTGGGTCAAATACTCGCAACGCTCGGCTGGCGCGGGCGGAAGTTCGGCATCCACTTCGTGTTTGCCGCACAGGAATTTACCAAGGATATTCTCGGTCCGATCCGTGAGCAAGTGTCGCTCACCGTTTGCTTCCGAGTGCGCAGTGCACAGATGGCTGAGCGCATGGGCTGCCGCGGTGCGGAACGCATTTCCGAAAAGAGACCGGGATTGGCGATCACCGATCGCTTCGGCCCACTTCAAACGTATTTCATGGAACCCGCTGCTTTCCAGCCGCACATTTTGTTTCCAACAGTGAGCCATGAAGAAACCCAATGGTTCTCGCGTGCCATTGAAGAGACCAACGGCCGGTTGTCCATCCCGATCCTCACCAGTTGGGGAGTGCGGGAACGCGCCGCCAGGGAGCTGCTCGATGTTTGGGAAAAACGCGGCTGGGTATTACGCGATCCACAACGTGATAACGCCCGCTATATCACACCCAAACTTAAAGAAATCCTGTCTCTGAACCACGGGGATATGTCAAACCGTCCAACCCGTCAAGCCGCGTCAAAGCCGGTTTGACGCGTCAAACCACAAAAAATCTAAAACATCAGGAGATAAAAAATGAAATCCATAAAAGTTATTGCAGTCGATCCGGGCTATGGAGCCATCAAAGTTTGTATCGATAAACAAACTATTTTGCTGCCTTCTGCCATCGCCCGCATCAAGGAAATCGGCAAAGCCGATATCGGAATGAAAGCGATGTCCAAAGCGGCCACGATTCAGAACGGCTGGTACACCTACGCTGTGGGCGAAGGCGCATGGAACTGGGGTGAGCCGCTTACAAATCGCGACTTCTCCGCGCTCAACTCGCCCGAACGCATGGCGCTGATCTTTGCGGCGATTGCACAAATTCTTCCGCCCGGCGAATATGTGGGTGAGGTGTTAGTGCTTGGGCTTCCGGTTCCGCTCTTGATGGACACTTCCCAAAGCGAGGCCGTGATGAACGGACTCAAAGCCTACAAAGGCGACCACACCTTCGAGACGCCCGCAGGCAAATATAAATTGACATTCCAAAAGCTGAAAGTGCTGGCACAGCCCGTTGGCGCTTATGCGAGCTGGTTGCTGGATGACGAACTGCGCATCCGTAAGAACGGACGCCAGGCGGAAGTGGCCGTTCTGGATATCGGCATGAACACGCTTGATCTTTATGTCATTCAAGATGGCAAGGTCTTGCCGCGTTTCATCGGCGGAGCCAAAGTCGGCGTACGTCGTTTGCTCGAAATCCTGGATTCCAATGGACATGATCCGGAAGAACAGGATGCGCAACTGCGCACGGGTCGCTTGAAACCATCAAAAGAACAATTGGATTCCTGGCTTTCGGAAATCCTGGCAGCCATTGAGCGCACATGGCCCAGCCTTAGGCGTTTCACCACCGTGATCCCGGCGGGCGGCGGATCGGCGTTGCTCGGTGATGCGCTGCGCATGGCGTTGATCTCGAAAGGTGCGGCGGTGACCTGGCCGGCAGACCCCGGCACGACCAACGTCAACGGCTTGTGGAAGTGGGGGGCGTATGGCAAATGAAGTCCGCCTGAATGGCAATCTGGTTATCACGGTGCGCATCACACTCCAACCCGGACGCGATGATGATCTCATCGAGCTGGTCTCCCACGCGCCGCGCGGCGCGCTGGCCGGGCTAATCCGTGAAGCCATGCGAAGCGGCTCTGCCAGCAAGGTGAGCTATGAAACTGAATGGACCGCAACGCCGCTGGAGATGGGCAGCCTAGGTATTGAGCTGTAGCGGCTTGACATGTTACACGCGAATGGGCATGTAACACGCCCACTTGAGAACACATTCCCAGTCATGCGTGCCAAGCTCTTTCTCGGAAATGAACCCGCATTGAAAACGCCGATATTTCCGAGAAAGGCACAAACGAGATGAATTTCTCTCTTGAAACAGTCTTAGAAACCAAGCCTTGAAGGAGCTTTAGAGAAAAGAAAGGAAAAATGGCAAGAAGAAAAGATTTGAAAACCAAACTCAATAATGAAAAGCTTATGCCGGTGATCGAAACGATCAATCAATATGGCCTGGCTTCGCACCGGCTCGTACAGGAAAGCGCGGGTTATGTCAACATGGCGACCTTGGAAGATTATCAGGTGACCTATGCATTCAAGAAGCTTCTGGAGTTGCATGTGATCCAACCGGAGAAGAGCGCGCCTGTCTATGTACAACTGAGCGGCCGCTCCGGAAAAGTATATGCCTATACCCCGATGGGGGCCGCCACTCTGAATGAAATGGGGTATCCCGATGCCCAGCCGCTCACTCTGGACGGCCCATTGGATGTTTCGCATCGTTGCAGCATGGCATTCGTGGCCACGCAAGCGCCCGGCACGGTATCTCTGGAGAAGGTTATTCCCTACGCCCCGGGTCGGAACGTGCGCGCCGATGTTTTTGTAACGCTGGAGGATGGGCGAATCCGTCTGTTGGAAATCGAACAGGAGCTCACCTCGAACAATCAAGGGCGCGCGGTGGACAAGCTCAAGAAGTACGCCGCGCTGTTCGCAACGCGCCCGCCGCAGATGACGCCGGAAGTCTTGATCGTCTTCAACCTGCCCGCCGATAAACTTCCCTGCACGGTGAAAGTCTGGCAGCATGCCTTGCGGGAGGTGCATGTTTCGGATGACATCGGGTTTTACTTCACCATTCTCTCGACCTTCATCGACGACGGATC
>JBJKOR010000024.1:0-15908 GCA_046707185.1 Anaerolineales bacterium
TCGCCGCTATTGGGACCGAAAGGAAACTCCGAATTTCTGGCGTGGCTCGGATTCGATGAAGGAAAGGATGTCCAGCAATTGATCGAGGAATGTTTTAGAGTCGAAGATTGAACTTACTTTGAAAAGATCGTATTCTGATAACCGAGTGCGGCGAAGAATTTGGTAAGATAAGCTTGCGCGTTCTGGTTTGCCGTATTGAGAATGCCGTCGTCCAAGGCAGATTGCGTGATCTTGTCCTTGGCGCCTTGCAGACACGTGACCACCAAATTCGGATCGGGCGAAACGAAAAGGCCTTTCTGCAAATCATAGATCTGCGTCTTGGACTCATCGATCGCAGTAGTAAACACCTCGGCGGGCGGCAGTTTGACAGTCAGCAAATTGCCTTGTAACTGCATATCCGATGGCTGCATTTGCTGCATGTCGATGCCCGCGATCACGGTGCCATGAACCTGGCAAAGCATTTTGTTGCCGAAGAGGAAGCCCAGCGCGCCCTGATTGGTCTCCACCGTCACGACCTGCTCAACGGTATATTGGATCGTTTCCAGACGCGCCAAAGCCTGGATTTGGTTGATGTACGTGATCGGGTCCGGGATGACCGTGGGCGTGGGATGCATCAGGTCGGAGACTTGGGTCTGCAAGGCGGTATTGGCCTGCTGCCACGGGGCTACCGCCTGCTGGGTGGCATCCTTCAACGTTTGAATAACATAATAAATGCCGAACCCAATCACAACCAAAATCAAAAGCTGAATTAAAATGGAACCGCGATTTTCCTTCATGAATTGTCCTTCTGGCTTCGCCAGTCAAAACTTTTCCGAGATGATGATATTATAGCAAGGCTTTTATGGTAAACACGTTACAAAGGCGTTGGGAACAGATGAAAAAGCTGCTCCTGTTGTTTCTGATAGGAATCATATCTGCGTGTAGCTGGGTGTCGCTTCCACAGCTTCGGGCGACTCCTTCGCCGATTCCCGCAACAGCAACTCCACCACCAGTGACGGTCACGCCGATTGAAACGGCTATCCCGCCTCCTCCCACAGCCGCGTTGGGTGAGGCAAAAAATCCCTTGATCCTCTCCCTGGCTCCCGCTCCGCGTCTCGATCCGAATGCGTTGAAGGCCGCGAACGTCCTTATCGCCCAACTGGAAAAATCCACGGGCTATCAATTCAACACCATCGCGCCTACTTCCGAAACCGATCTGGTCAACCGCTTCCAAAACGGTGACGCTCAAATTGCCCTGCTTACCCCGTTTGGATATTTGTTGGCCAGTCAAAATGGAAACGCGGAAGCGGCCTTTGCGCGTCAGCAGGATGGCAAAGCATTTTACGGCGCCCAATTCATTGCGCGGGACGACGCGGGTTTTACCTCGTACTTCGATGAGGTCAAGAACCAAAATACTGGTGATGCTCCAACGGCTCTAGCTCAGTTCAAAAACAAGAAACCGTGCTGGTCCGACGAGACCTCACCTTCGGGCTATGTGGTTCCACTTGGTTTTCTAAAGGATGCCAGCGTTCAGGTCGGTGATCCCGCCTTCGTATCTGGTCAGCCAACGGTAGTGCGTGCCGTGTATGCCCAGGGAGTCTGCGATTTTGGCGCAACATACATCGACGCGCGTACGTATCCTGGTCTGGAAGATGCATTTCCCGATGTCCTGACAAAAGTGATGGTGGTATGGCGAATTCCGGATATTATTCCGTACGAAACGTTGGTCTTCTCCAGCAGCATGGATAACGACATGCGGCGCTCTTTGACGCGCGCCTTTGTGGACGCCATGGACACTCCCGATGGCAGCGCCGCCATGCAAACGCTCTTCGGCATCGATGCCATGCAGGTTTCGCAGGACAGCCAATATCAAGAGTTCCGCAAGGCGGTCAAAGATTCGGGATTGGACCTAAGCAGTTTGGTGCAATGAGCGATTTGCCACTTTGAGCTTTTACGAGACCATTACTTACCGAAAGGCCTTTTCCGAGTTATCACTTCTATGCAGCAGCAACTACATTATTATTATCCAACTTGTAAAAAGGAATTCTCTACCGTACAAACTAAATTCCGGAAGTCATTGCTTCTCGAAGACTCGCAACGACATTTATACAGTAGCAAAAAAGGAAAGAGCTATGAATAAACATCTTACGTTTTCTTTGACAACGCTCATCGTTGCTTTTTCGATGATGCTTTCTGCCTGCGGTTCCGCAGCCACACCCAGCGCTGCACCGACCACGATACCGCCGACTCGGCCTCCGGCTCCCACCGCCACATTGGCGCCAACCGCGGTTGTTGCAACTGCCACAACGGCGCCTACGGCCATGCCGACATCGGCTCCTCCGGTGTGCAATAAATTGTCCGATGCCCCCGCTGCACCAGCTGACGGTAAACTTGGTTCCGTGTCCTATCCCATCACGATGGTATTTGTCCCCTCCGGTGAAATAGGCATCATTGCCGCTGCCGGTCGGGCGATGGCCGACTGTTTGCACAAGATGACCGGTTTGTACTACTCAATTCAAACCGAAACAAGCTATTCTGCCGCCATCGGCGTGATGGGCGCCGGGAAAGCCCAGGTTGGCTTCCTCAATACCTTCTCGATTATTTATGCAAAGTCCAGGTACGGCATCATCCCGGCGTTGGTCAACCTGCGCAACTATTCCACGAACGACCTCGATCCCGATAAAGCCCTTGCCGGCCAGTTGGAACCGTTCTATCGCGGCCAGTTCATTGCCAACGTCAATTCTGGAATCAAATCCTTTGCGGACTTGAAGGGCAAGACTTTCTGCTTTGTAGACCCGCTCTCCACCTCCGGTTACATCGTTCCGCGCATCGTGCTTCTTGCCCATGGCATCGATCCGGATACTGACTTCAAGGCAGCCCAAAATGCCGGTTCTGATGCGAACGTGGCTATCGCCGTGTACAAGGGCGACTGCGAAGCAGGTGTAACCTACGTCAACGTTTTGACTGATCCGTCCGCCAATCTGGCGGCGACGTATCCTGATATCACCCAGAAGGTGACTGTCTTCGCTGATACCGATCGCATCCCGAACGATGGCGTCCAGTACATCAAGACGCTGGATCCCAAGCTTCAGGCCATTACCACCGAAGCGTTGCTCGCCATGTCGAAAGACCCGGGCGGCAAGGCGGTGTTGTCGAAGCTCTATGCCGTCAATGTCTTCCAGCAGATCGACTCGTCTTTCACGATGTATGGTGATTTTGCAACCGTTCTCAAGAAGGCCGGCGTTAAACCTGCTTCTTTGATCAAGTGAATTTCGATCAAGCCTGATGGCGCTGTGATGCCACCAGGCTCTTCTTTTGCCCGTCTACAGTACAAAGGAGAAGCTCACAAAGGTTTCGCGGGCCTTGAGTTTTTAAGAGACCACTGCTTGCCGAAAGGGTTTTTCCGAGTTATCATATTCTTGTATGCAGGAAGCATACACACCCTGATTTCCACCAAATAAAAGGAGAATAAGAAATGAATAAACGCCTTACGTTTTCCCTGCTCACGCTGATTGTCGCCCTTGCCATGGCGCTCTCGGCGTGCGGCCCCGCTGCTACGCCAGCGCCAACAGCTATGCCCGCTCCCACGCAGGCTCCAACCGCTGTACCGCCGACCCCGGTACCGCCTACTGCCACGCCCCCCACGCTTGGCACAGCGGATAACCCGATCATCGTTGCCTTCGAACCTTCGGGCACTTCGCAGGAGATCACCGCTGGCGGGCAAGAGCTTTTGGATTTGCTTTCGAAGCAGACCGGACTTACCTTCAAGGGTGTGGTCCCCACTTCTTATGCAGCTCTTACTGAAGCCATGGGCTCCGGGAATGCGCAGATCGGCTGGATGGCCACGTTTGCCTACATTATCGCCCATCAAAAAGGCTATGCAGATGTCGCCTTAATCACCCAACGTTTTGGCTCCGATCACTACGGCTCACAGTTCATTGCCAATAAGAGCTCTGGTTTTACTCCGGCCGCCGATCAACCCGCCACGGAAGCTGAGCTTTCCACTTTGCTGCAATTCAAGGGCAAGAAGGCTTGCTTTGCCGATCCTCAATCCACTTCCGGTTATGTGATCCCGCTCATCTTCCTCAAAAAGGCTGGCCTCACGGATGCAGATATTCCTAACCCGGTCTTTGCTGGTGGACACACTCAGGTTGTGCAGGCGCTGTACGATGGCGGCATCTGTGATTACGGCGCTTCGTTCGTTGATGCCCGCTCCAACATTGCGAAAGATCATCCAGATGTGAATGACAAAGTTGTCGTGATCTATCAGACCGCGGCCATCATCCCCAACGACAACATGTCGTATGCGCCAGATATGCCTCAGGATCTGCGTGACAAGATCACAGCCGCCATGATGACGATCGCGGGCACCGATGCTGGCAAGAAGGCGCTCAACGATCTGTATCAGATTGGCGGGCTTACGAAAGCTGACGATACGGTCTACGATCAGTTCCGCTCATACTTGCAGGCATCCGGCATCGACCTCAGCAAGTACGTTCAGTAACTAGAAAGTTACTTACTTATGGGGAGAGAAGTCAACTTCTCTCCCCTATGTAATTAACTCCCCTTACGCAGTCAGCGACAAAGTGCTTGCTGCAAAGACGCGAAGCTCGCGAAGGCGATTTTTTCTTCGCGAAGGGAGGAACTTTCTTGGCGTTCTTCGCGCCGTGGCGGTGAGAAAAAGCGAGAATTGCGTAACATAAGTAATCAACAGCAAAGTGGAGGTGCTCCATTGCTGAAAGTTGAACACCTGACGAAAGTCTATCCAAATGGCACGGTAGCATTAAAGGGTGTAAGTTTCACGGTTAACGATGGGGAATTTCTGGTCATTATTGGGCTTTCCGGCTCGGGCAAGTCAACGCTTCTGCGCTGCATCAATCGCCTGATTGATCCTTCGGAGGGCCGCATCATTTTGGATGATGTGGATGTCACCAAAGCCTCTCCCGGTGAGCTGCGACATTTGCGGCGTCACATTGGGATGGTGTTCCAGCAATTCAACCTGGTCAAGCGCAGCAGTGTGATAACCAACGTGCTCTCAGGTCGTTTGGGTTATGTCAATCCATTTCTCAGCCTGACAGGCATCTGGTCTAAAGCGGATCGCGAGCGTGCCTTGCAAGCCTTGGATCGGGTGGGGATCAAAGACAAAGCCGGAGAACGAGCGGATGCCCTTTCGGGCGGACAACAGCAGCGTGTGGGCATCGCTCGCACATTGATGCAGGAACCCCGCCTCATTCTCGCGGACGAACCGGTTGCATCGCTGGATCCCGTTCTTTCTCATTCCATTCTTGCATATTTGGAACAACTCAATAAAGAAGGCATCACGGTTCTTTGCAGTCTGCACTTTCTGGATCTGGTGCATCGGTATGCCACGCGCGTCATCGCGCTGAAAGACGGCGTGAAGGTTTTCGAGGGACTTCCCAAGGAAATCAACCGCGCCAAGTTCAAGGAAATCTACGGGGAAGAAGCGCAGGAAGTGCGCGCCACCACGGTCGAAGAAGAGTAAGCATGGCAGCGAAAGCTTCATCTTCTCAAGCGGATCGTTCGCCAATCGTCGCCGGGCTGTTTTCCCTGATTTTGCCCGGGCTGGGACAATTCTACGGGCGTCAACGATACCGCGCTGCCGTTGTTTTTATCAGCGAGCTTGTAGCAGTCCTGACCACCATCTGGTACAAGGTTCCGCTATGGTACGCTGCCCCTGCCGTCATTTGGATATGGAATGTTTGGGATGCGATAGGCATTGTAAAGGGAAAGCCGCGTTCCGTGTTTCTGCCCATCGCGGCCATGCTGGTTATGGGATATGGCATTGGCTGGCAGATCACGAACATCGATCTTTCGGCCTTGACGCGCAACAGTGACCGCGCTGCATCCATCCTCGCGCCAATGCTTCATCCCGATTTTCTGGCGCAAGCCGAAGTTACGAACATGGGTTGGGCGCCGGTCGAAGTGCCATGCGGACCAAACCCTCCAGCGGCTACGCATACAAGCAACGGCATCACAGTCACGGTTACTCCCAACTGTGGAAAGTTGAATGAGCCGCTGACATTACACGCCACAGGGTTGTGGCCAAACGCTCAAACATTGATCCAATGGTCAACGCCTATCGGGGATCGCCTCCCGCTCGGCCCGGGCTTCAGCACGGATCTCTATGTGTCGACCGACGCGAATGGGGATTTGAATACGACCATTCATGTCTCTCCCAACGCCCTCAACGCGGCTCCTGACCGTACTTTGCCGCTGGAACACCGCGTGTACTTGACACAATCTCGCCCGAAAGCAGCCCTCCAGCTTTCGAAGAACGGCGGTTATGTTGTAGATGGAATCGTCCAGACTCTATTCCTGGCTTTGATGTCAACGACTTTTGGCGCATTGGGCGCCATTCCCGTCAGTTTCCTGGCCGCACGCAACTTGATGGGCAGCAACGCTGTGACCGCGGCCATCTACGTTATTACCCGCACCATTCTCAACATCGTGCGTTCCATCGAGCCGTTGATCGTCGCCATTATTTTTGTGGTCATTGTTGGGCTGGGCCCATTTGCCGGAGTGATTGCCATCACATTGCATACAATTGCCGCGCTTGGAAAACTATATTCGGAAGTGATCGAGGGCATCGATCCGGGGCCGCTGGAAGCCATACGCGCTACTGGAGGAAATTGGGTGCAAATGGTGCGTTATGCAGTCATTCCACAGATCGTCCCGCCTTTTGCTTCGTTCACACTTTTCCGCTGGGATATCAATGTGCGCACCTCGACCATCATTGGCTTTGTGGGCGGCGGCGGAATCGGTTTCTATCTCTATCAATGGATCATCAAAGGCGATTTCAGGGCAGTGAGTTCATCCTTTATTGCCATTGCGGTGATTGTGATCATCCTTGATTACGTAAGCGCACGTATCAGAGGACGGCTGGTGTAGCATGAATTCTCGAAATATGAATCTTCGCCGCTGGTCCGTCACGGGTTTTCTTACGTTGCTTGCAATCGTTGCTTATGTTGTCGGCTACCGCGTGACCGAGATCAATCCGGTCAAACTTTTTACCTCGCTGGGCAAAAGCCAGCAAATTCTGAGCGATTTGATTCATCCCGAACTGTTCACACACGCGACGAAAGATACTACGCTCGATGTTGTCTTCCCTGTTCCGTGTGGTTCTGCACAACCTACGCAATTACCAAACGGCGGTCCGCGTATCGTTCCCGGTGTGGCATGTGCCAACCCTGGCGACAAAGTTACGGTCAAAGGGAGCGGCCTGCCGCCTAATAGCGAAGTGAAACTCCAATGGCTCCTGCCAAGCGGGAATGCGTTGTTCTCGAAGCTGGCAAAGACCGATGCCAGCGGAAACTTCACGGCGCAGGTTGAAGTGCGGCCGATCACAACGACCGTGCAAGGGGTGCCCACTCATTTGCAGGCAGAGACTTCCGTCCCGGTTGGCGGTTTAATTCCCAGCAAAACTTTGACCGATGTCCTTGACAACATCATCGTAACCATATTCATGGCTTTGCTGGCAACGACCGCGGGAACCGTGATTGCCGCGCCCATCAGTTTCCTGGCGGCGCGCAATATCATGGGACGCAATTGGGCAGGCACAACGGTATACACGATTGTGCGCGCAATCTTGAACATCACCCGTTCCTATGATTCGCTGGTGCTCGCAACGGTGTTTGCATTGTGGGTGGGATTCGGCGCGTTCGCTGGCGTGCTGGCGTTGACTGTTGTTACCATTGCCTCGCTGGGCAAGCTCTTTTCGGAGGCAGTCGAAAGTATCGACCCCGGCCCCATCGAAGCGGTGTCCGCTACGGGTGCGAATGGAGCGGAAGTCGTTCGCTTTGCCGTCGTGCCGCAAGTGATCCCGGACTTCATCTCTTTCATCATCTACCACTGGGATATCAATGTCCGCATCAGCACGATCCTCGGCTTCGTGGGCGGCGGCGGCATCGGTTTTTATCTCAGCCAGCGTATCAACGTTTTGGAATATCAAAAGGCTGGCACCGCCATTTGGGCGATTGTGTTGGTGGTTTGGGCAATGGACTTTCTCAGCGCAGAAGTGCGGAAGAGATTTACTTAGTCCGCCCGACGTTTTTCACCCCAAATTTCGTGTATAACAAAAGATGCCATCCATATGCGGCATCTTTTGTTTTAACCCTTGGCAATTTCAATTTGATTTGAATTTACGAAAGGTTAAAATTGGCGTATGATTACCATGATGAAAGCTGGACATGCCGAACCTTTGCGTCCTGATATTCTGGCGGCCATTCGTCGCGCGTTGGCCGAAGATGTTGGCAGCGGTGATATAACCACGAACAGCATCGTTCCTCGCGAGGCCTCCATGCATGGACAAATCATTGCCAAGCAAAATGGAGTCATCGCAGGATTGGATGTGGCGGAAGCTGTTTATGAAATCGTCGATTCAAAGATTGAATTCGACGCGAAAGTATCCGAAGGCGCGCGCGTGGAAAATCGTCAGATGCTCGCGAGGGTCTCCGGCTCCGCCCGTTCTCTCCAGACCGGAGAGCGGACCGCGCTAAATTTCCTTGGTCGCATCTCAGGCATTGCCACGTTAACGCGCCAGTTCGTGGAGGCGGTTGCCGGAACGAAAGCCGTGATCCTCGATACGCGTAAAACGGCGCCCGGCTTACGGATGGTGGATAAACTTGCCGTGGCGCGCGGCGGCGGTAAGAATCACCGCGTTGGCCTCTACGATATGATGCTAATCAAAGATAATCACATCGATTTCGCTGGAAGCATGGAAGAAGCCCTCCGACGCGCACGCGCTGCCCATAGCGGTGTCGAGATCGAAGTCGAGGCGCGAACGCTGGACGACGTGCGCCGCGCCCTTGAGCTAAAAGTTAAAAGAATCCTGTTGGATAATATGACGGTCGAAATGATGGCAGAGGCGGTTCAAATCACGGAAGGCCGCGCCAGGCTCGAAGCGTCTGGAAATGTGAGCATGGAAAATGTCCGCCGCGTCGCGGAAACCGGCGTCGATTTTATTTCGATTGGTGCGCTGACACATTCTGCAAAGACTTTCGATGTGTCGTTTGATTATGTTAAATAGCATGTCATTGCGAGGAGCGAATGGAATGGGCGACGTGGCAATCTCCTCTTTCATACAGAAGATTGCTTGCCAAAGGCACGCTGCGCGGTCGCTTCGCTCGCAATGACATATGAATAGAAGGAGTACGATGAATCCTGAAGCACAAAAGTTATACGAAGAAATGAAGCTGCATTTAGCGAACGTAGTGCCGGATTTTGAATTGGAATATAAAGCCGAGATTGCCGTTGAAATCAACGAGTTAAAGAAGCAGCGCAATGCCGTGATTCTTGGACATAATTACATGGAGCCGGTACTGTTCTATTCCGTGCCGGACTTCAAAGGCGACTCGCTTGATTTGAGTCGCAAAGCCGCACAGACGGATAAAGACGTGATTGTTTTTTGCGGTGTACGTTTCATGGCGGAAACTGCCAAAATATTGAACCCAAATAAAACCGTTCTCCTGCCTGCGGCCAAAGCCGGTTGTTCGTTGGCGGCGAGCATCACCGCCGAAGATGTGCGCGCCCTCAAGAAAAAATTTCCCGGCGTGCCGGTCGTGACGTATGTCAACACGTACGCCGATGTCAAGGCCGAGAGCGACATTTGCTGCACGTCCAGCAATGCGGTTGCCGTGGTTGAGTCGCTCAAGAGCGACACGGTCATCTTTTTGCCCGATCAATATTTAGCCAGCAATGTTGCAAAAGAAAGTGGAAAGCATATAATTTTTCCTTCCCTTTCCCCTTCGTCAAAGGGAGAAGGGATAGGGGAAAACTTGCTGGATGTCCAACTCATCGGCTGGCACGGACGCTGTGAAGTCCATGAAAAGTTTACAGTCAAGGATATTGAAACAGTGCGCGAACAATTCCCGGATGTGGCGATTCTCTCGCATCCCGAATGCAGCCCGGAAGTGGTCGCCGCGTCGGATTTTTCCGGCAGCACAAATGCCATGATCAATTATGTCCGCGAGTCGAAAGCACCGCAGTACCTTTTGTTGACCGAATGCTCGATGGGCGATAACATCACCGCCGCGAACCCGGACAAAGATATGCTGCGGCTGTGCATGGTGCGTTGTCCGCATATGAACATGATCACGATGGAAGATACACGTGATGCGCTGAAATACAACCAGTATGTAATCGAAATCCCGGAAGAGATTCGCATCAAGGCCTTTCAAGCTGTAGACCGTATGATCAAAATTGGATAGCCGATGAAGACTACTGACGTTTTGATTATCGGCTCTGGAATCGCGGGGATTGCCGCGGCTATTCAACTCGCGCAAAACCCGGAGCGAAAAATCATCCTCCTAAACCGCGCCCCCGAAGTGCATGAATCGAACACGTTCTGGGCGCAGGGTGGAATCATCCACCGTAGTCCGGGTGACAGCCCTGAGCTTTTGATTCAGGATATTCTCGCGGCGGGCGCGGGCGCCTCACTGCCGGAGTCGGCGCGCATTCTTGCCGAGGAAGGTCCGCGTCTCATCGATGAAATCCTCATCGGTCAGGCCAGGATTCAATTTGACCGCGAACCCGATGGGTCATTGTCGTACGGCCAGGAAGCTGCCCATTCGCGTCGGAGAATCATTCACGTCGGCGACGGGACCGGCGCGGCGGTCAGCAAGGGCATGGTGTCCTTGCTAAAGAATTATCCCAATATCGAAGTGCTCTCCAACGCCACCGCGGTGGATTTAATCACGTACCCGCATCATTCGCGCGATCCGTTGGATAACTATCGCCCCATCGAATGTCATGGCGCGTACGTGTTCGACCGCAACGGCAAGGCGATTCATCGGACGTTGGCGGCGATCACGGTTCTCGCGACGGGCGGGCTGGGTCGCATTTTTCGGAGCACAACCAACCCTCCAGGCGCGCGCGGCGATGGCATCGCGATGGCTTCACGCGCAGGTGCGCGCATCGTCAACTCTGAATACATTCAATTCCATCCGACGGCGTTGGCGGTGCCGGGTGCGGAAGGCTTCCTAATCAGCGAAGCGGTACGCGGCGAGGGCGGAATCCTGCTCGATCCGGATGGTCATCCGTTCATGCAGAAATATTCTCCCGAATGGAAAGACCTCGCGCCGCGCGATATCGTGGCGCGCGCCATCCATGAAGAAATGGAAGCGAACGGCTACTCCTTTGTGTTGCTGGATATTGGCTCGCATATGCGCGCCGACGAGTTGAAGAACCGTTTTCCGAATATCTATGCCGAATGTACACGCGTCGGGCTTGATATCACCAAAGAACCGATTCCGGTTGTCCCTGCCGCGCATTATTCATGCGGCGGAGTCGCCGTGGATGCGTGGGGAAAGACGAGCATCGCCAATCTTTATGCGGTGGGTGAAGTATCTTGTACGGGGCTGCATGGAGCAAATCGTCTGGCTTCTACTTCGCTGCTGGAAGGGCTGGTATGGGGTCACCGCGCCGGAGGAAAAATCGAAGAGGTGCTGAATACGCAATCGTTCCAGATTCCGACGCGCGAGGATGTACCTCCGTGGGACGAGAGCGGACTGATCGACGATTCCGATCCGGCCTTGATTCAAGGCGATATGCAAACGATTCAAAACATCATGTGGCATTACGTGGGCCTGATCCGCTCCGGCGACCGGTTGGCGCGCGCCATCCGCGAGCTGCGCCATCTGCAAAATGAGATCGAGAACTTCTATCAAAGGACGAAACTCAGCGACGGCTTGATCGGTTTGCGCAACGCGGTGCAGGTGGCATTGATCGTGGCGCGCGCCGCGCATCATAATCGACAGAGCCGCGGCTGTCATTACCGCGCCGACGCGGTCGAGGTCGGGGATAGATTACTGTAATACATGTCATTGCGAGGAGCCGCTGATGGTCGAGTAGCCACGAAGTGGCGTATCGAGACCCAACGGCGACGTGGCAATCTCCGCTAATGAAGAGATTGCTTCTCGAAGACTCGCAATGACATTTGTATTTTGTTGGTAGAATCCAAAGAATGTCAAAACAAACTTGGAAGTTTATCCGGAATATATTCCTCGTACTCATCGCGGCTGGACTGCTCCTCCTGGTTTTGCCGCGCCTTATTACGACGATTTATAGCTGGACGCGCACCTACACGGTTGAGTCTGCGCCCCAGGAACGCGTTGCCATCGTCTTCGGTGCCGGGCTGACGCGTGACGGTCAGCCTACTTTAATTCTAAAGGACCGCGTTCGCACCGCGGTTCAACTCTATTCGAGCGGCAAGGTTGAGAAATTATTGATGAGTGGCGATAATCGTTTTGTCAATTACAATGAGCCGGAAGCGATGCGTGAGTACGCGGTCAGCCTCGGTGTCCCGAACGATGCGATCGTCCTCGATTATGCCGGACGTCGAACGTATGATACCTGCTACCGCGCAAAAGCCATCTTTGGTCTCGACGCGGCAATTCTCGTCACGCAACAATTTCACCTGCCGCGTGCGTTGTTCTTATGCAACATGCTCGGTGTCCGAGCCGTGGGCGTGACGGCGAACAATTATTGGTACTGGCCGCCGCTGATGTTGATCTGGAACGTCCGCGAACAACTTGCCACGGTCGGCGCCTTCTGGGATGTCTATGTCGAGAAACCTTTGCCAGTGCTTGGAAAACCCCAACCCATCTCCACGGAAAATTGAGGAGCATGGTTTATAATTTATTTTGAAAGCGAGCAGATATGACTCAAATTCGCGAACTGCAAACGCAATATGTAACCGATGAAAGCGGAAGGAAAACCGCCGTAATTCTTCCGATTGAAGAGTTTGAAGAATTGATGGAAGATTTAGCTGACTTGGCCGTGTTGCTCGAAAGACGCGATGAGCCGACTATTCCTTTTGATGAAGTCATTGCAAAGTTGAAGCAAGATGGCCTCTTACCAGATTCAGATTAAAGCATCTGCTTCAAAAGAACTTGGAAAATTATCACAACAAATCATTCCACGAATTGTTGCAGCGATTAAGAAATTAGCAGAAGATCCATATCCACAAGGCGTAAAAAAGTTGACTGGCTTTGATCGAACATATCGTATTCGCGTTGGGGATTATCGCGTGATCTACAATGTTTATGAATCAAAACTCGTAATCGAAATCGTTCGTGTTCGTCTTCGCAAAGATGTCTACAGGTGAAATTTATGACTCGTGATGAAGCTCTTGCCCTTGTACGTGAATATGTAAAAAATGAAGGTCTGATGCGCCACATGTTTTCGGTGGAAGCTTGCATGAGATTCTATGCTGAGAAGTTCAGCGAGGATGTGGAAACGTGGGGATTGATCGGCCTGCTCCATGATTTCGATTGGGAGATTCATCCCACGCTGGAAGGACATCCCAGCAAAGGCGCGCCGATCTTGCGCGAACGCGGCGTCAGCGAGGAGATCGTTCAGGATATCTTGAGTCACGGCGTGGGCACGGGCGTGCCGCGTGATACACTACGCCGCAAGGCTTTGATGGCCTGTGATGAGATCACCGGTCTCGTGACCGCGGTCGCATTGGTGCGTCCGTCCCGTTCCTTGCTGGACCTCGAGCCGTCTTCCGTTAAAAAGAAATGGAAGGACAAGGCCTTTGCCGCCGGAACCAACCGCGCAGAAATGGCGGAAGCCGCGCAGGACTTTGGCGTCGAACTTTGGGAACACGTCGGCAACGTGATCACGGCCATGCGCCGTATCGCGCCCGAACTCGGATTGGTCGGAAACGTTAAGTCATAATGTCATTGCCAGGAGCCGCGCCGGTTGAGTAACGAACGCAGTGAGTGTAACGCCCTGCGCCCGCCTGCCCTGTGCTTTTCAGGGTTCAGGGTCGAAACCAGCGGCGACGAAGCACTGTGCTTTTTCAGTGTGGCAATCTCGACTAACGGTCAAACAGGAGATTGCTTGCCAAAGGCACGCTGCGCGGTCGCTCGGTCTCGACTGCTTGCGTCTCGACCATTGCTCGCAACACTTGCACCTGCATGCAAGTGCAGGTGTGACAACTTAAAAAGATTATGGACCGTACTCAAAAACGGATTCTTTGGATATTGCTTGCGATTGGGGTACTCTATTTCATCGCGTTCATTTTCCCGAACTCGACCGGGGCAAAGGACCTTTCCATGGTTTCCATCTTTTCGCCGGATGAGCACATCCAGTATCCCACCATGCTGTATATGCTGAATGGCGACAGTCTCAAGCATACGATCGTTCATTTTGTTCTTTATCAATATTACTATTACGGATTTCCATTCTTCGCCAGCAGTGCGCTGGTTCTATTGCCGCTCAAGCTGACCAATGCACTCAATAGCCAGAATGTTCAGTTGGCCATGCTGCTTCTGCGGCAATTCATCAACGTTTTGCCGATGGTGCTGGCAATCCTGCTGATGGTCTACACACAGACCAAATTCCGTTCGTATCTTACATCCATTGTCACGTTCATTTTCCTGCTCGTGACCGCGGCGGTCGTCGAGATTAATCTTTGGTGGCATGCCGACAGCCTGACCGTTCTATTCGTCGTGCTTGTGTTCTTCTTTCTGGATCGTGATGAATTGAAGTTTGGCGTAAACTTTTGGCTGGCGGCGGTAGCCTGCGGCTTGGCGACTGCCACAAAGGTGCTGGGATTATTCTTCTTCATTGCAATCCCCGTTTATATTTTGATTGGCATCTGGCAAAAAAGGCTCCTTTGGAAGCGGGCGTTTCTCGACGCGCCGGCCTTCGTCGGTTTACTGGCTGCGACGATCATTGTCAGCGACCCGTTTCTCCTGATCCCAAGCCAGCGCGCACGAATGCTGCGTTTCGTTGGTCTTACTTCGACTAACATGACGCACGGATATACCTTATATTATGTCAAGGATGCGTTCACTTGGATTGCGACTCTTGCGAATATCACCTGGCTTCCGTTTTTGATCTTCATCGTGATTGTGCTCTTGCTGGGAATATGGAAATCTTCCAAGCCGGTCCTGCATATTCTGATTCTGTGCTGGGTGATCCCGTTTTCCTTTTATGTTCTTTACGATCTTGCTGCCCAGCTTCCGCACTATTTTCTTCCGATCATGATCCCGCTCTTCAGTTGTGTAGCAACAGCCTTTGAGTTCAAGCCCGCCTCATGGCTGCCGGAAAAATACGACGCTTCATTCTTGAAGAAGTGGGGAAACCAATTATGGCTGGTGCTTGTTGTTCTCATCATCGGGGTTCAGGCAGTAAATTATCTTGCTGCCGACGTCAACCTTTATCAAAATGATCTCACCCGCGAGCAGACCAATGCCAGCATCCGGTTCTATAACACGTTGGATGCACAGTATTTGTATGTGCTTCCGTCCAACCGCAAGTACGTGATCTTCCGCGATACCCGCATCTATTTTCCCGATTCCGATTCGGATCGCGTGATCACTTTCTACGTAACCACAAACTACGCCACCGTTCGGCGGCACAAACCGGATATCATTTTGCTGTGGCGCCAACGCCTTTCCGATTATCTCCAGCCGGGCGCCAAAAAGAATGCCATCAACAAGAATGCTTTCGAAGCGGTCCATCAATTCTTTTCGGACGCCAACCAGGAGCAACTCATCGGGTATCATTTGATCTATCGGAACAATACCGGCCTGGCGTTCGTCAGCGACGCGCTATACCAGAAATATTTCAATTCGCCGTAGAGTCATCGCCCTGCCGTCTCGCATCGGCGTGCCGCTGTTGCTCGCGGCACGAACGGTGAGCGGACACTGAGCGTAGACGAAGTGGAAGTCGAAGGGCATTGTCTCACGCTTCGACTACGGACTTCGCCCTCCGCTCACATCGTCCCGACACTTGCACCTGGCGCACACTTGCCCCGGGCGCAAGTGCCGGGGAGTGCAGGTGTGTCCTTCGGGAGCGCGATGTTGTTTTTCAAAAAAGTTTCAACGAGTTCTACGAAAACTCTGCGCTCTTCTTGGTGGCTCTCTCAACCGAGTATAATTCACTCGATGAATCCCGAA
>JBJKOR010000025.1:0-3331 GCA_046707185.1 Anaerolineales bacterium
CGCTCTCGCCGGAGTCATGATCGCCGCGTTCCGCGATGTAAATATCGGCGTGGCCTCGGCCATGGCCTTCGACGCGCTGACCTTTGCTGTGTCCGTGGTCACGTTGTGGATGATGAACGCCGGCGGCGAAGCAGCCGCGGCCCGGCAAAATGAATCGGCTAATATGTTCGAATCGATTCGCGAGGGAATCCTGTTCATGTTCAAAGACCCGGCGTTGCGCGCCATGTTCATCCTCATCGCAGTCGCCAACTTCGCATTTGGCGGGCCGGTCGTTGTGGGCGTGCCTTATCTTGCAAACACGCGCTTTCCTGAAGGCGCGGCGGCGTATGGTTTGATTATCGCCGGTTTCGCGGGCGGGAACTTGCTGGGAATCATCCTATTCGGCGCGCTGCAGAGGTTATCGCAGAAATTGCTAAGGGCCTTGATGGTGGTCATGTTTGCGGCGTTTGGTGTTGGGCTTGGCGCGCTGGCGTGGATCAATTTCACCGGAATTGCAACGGCGGATATGTTCCTGATGGGAATGTTGAATGGCTATCTCAGTATTTTGTTGATCACCGGCCTGCAGCGCAACACTCCGAAGGAAATGCTCGGGCGTTTGATGAGCATGGTCCTGCTTGCCAATTTGGGATTGATGCCGCTTTCGCAAGCCATCGCGGGCGGTGTTTTGCGCTGGAATGTTCTGGCATTGTTCCTTCCGGCGGGCGTGATGTTGCTGGCAAGTTCAGTTTATTTGATGGTGCCGAAAGTCAATTCCATGCTGGTGGATCGTTTTTTGAGCGAATCGTCCGAGAAGGCGTAATTGCTCACCGGACATTTCACACCAATCTACCGGTGAAACGATATCGATAATGTTTTGCCATGAATACACAGATTTATTCTGGTTACATGAATTGCTTAACAAATAATTTCTGCTCCAGCCGCCGTCCCTGGCGATGCCCGCAGGGTGCGCCAGTAACCACCGCGGCTTTGTATTCCCAATTTATATAATCAAAGACCTGATAGGTTTCCGCTCCCATCACTTCGTTTCGGGAGCGCTTCGCAAAAACCTGTCAGGTCCGGTAACTAAATCAAATCCTTTACAACTTCCACCGGCACAACCGCCGCGCCGACCACACCTGGACCGGTATGAACTCCAAGAACCGGCGAGATGCGCATCACTTCGAGTTTGGCAATGGTCAATTTTTCCTTAAGCTCATTAGATAATATTTCCGCCTTATCGGCAAAGCGGCCGTGCAAAATAGTGACCCACAATGGGACATTAGTATACTTGTTGTAAAGATATTCCGTGATCGCCGACATGCCCTTGCCAATGGTGCGCGCCGTAGCGACGGTGCTGTATTTGCCATCCGTGTCCACGCGGATGACGGGCTTGAGATGTAGAAGCGCGCCTGCCATGGCTTTGACGCGTCCGATGCGTCCGCCGCGCATCAAATAATCCAGCGTATCGAGCGTGTACACTACTTCGGTCCTTTCGCGGATTTTTCCCAGCCGGTCTTGAACGGCTTGCACGGTCCAATTTGCTTTGGCAGCTAAGGCAGCCGTGATGACTTGAAAGCGCTCGCCGCCGGATAATGTGAGCGTATCCCAGAACGCGACATTGGCTTCGGGCCTGGCTTCGTCTCCGCCAGCGCGCGCCGCGTTGATCGTTCCACTCAGGCCGGACGAGATGTGAAGTGAAAAAATATTCTTATCGAGCTTTGCCACCCGGCGATAAATCTCCGCGAACAATCCGCTCGACGGCATGGCGGTCGTTGGAACGTTCGGCCTCATGGCTTCAAGCCGGTCGTAGAAAGTATCGGCGGAAATATCCGTCGATCTGATTTCTCCTTCCGGGAATTGAATGTAAAGCGGCGCTTGCTCGATGCCCAACTCCTTCAATTCTTCCTCGGACATATCTGCGGCGCAATCGGTGACGATTTTCATTTCTTCTCCTTTTGTTATTGACATGTCGCGCTCCCGAAGGACATCGGGACGATGTGAGCGGAGTGACGCTAAAAGCGTCACGTAGTCGAAGCGTAATGGGGAATCGCGCACACCCTTCGACTTCTGCTTCGCATCCGCTCAGGGCGATGTCAACTTTCATTTTTGCAATAGAGCAATTGATGATTCTCAAAAAACCATTTCACGGTATCGGCGATGGTTTCATACAAATTGCGCGGGCGATAATCCAATTCACGCGTGGCTTTGTCGTGGCTGATGTTGCAGTTGCTTTGCAGCACTTCCAACGAATACGGCGTGAAACGCGGTGTGGCTTTCGACTGGCGGTAATACCATGGTGTAAAGCTTGCCGCAAATTCCGCCAAATCGAATGGGACTTTCATTTGGAAGAAGTGTTTTCCGGTGATCTCTCGCACGGTTTCCAGCAAATACCGCACCGAAATTTTTTGTCCCGACAAAATATAACTTTCACCGCGCTTGCCTTTTTCATAAGCTGCAATCATTCCGCTGACGACATCGCGCACGTCCACAAAGTTATAGGCGCCGTCCACGTAAAGAGTCGGCTTGGCGAAGGCCGCATCGTGGATGACCGAGCCCATCATCGAGCCGCGGAAGTCGTACGGGCCGATAACTCCGGTTGGGCAAACGATGACCGCCTCCAGTCCCGCCTGAGCCGCTTTCTGAACTTCGAGAGTCGCCTCCGCTTTGGAACGGTCGTATTCACCATACGGATTCTGCGGATCGAACGGCAGCCGCTCATCGATCAGGCCCTCTTCGACGCGCTGGATGGCATGGATCGAACTCGTGTACACCATCTTCTTCACGTGTAGTTGTTTCGCAACTTGCATCACATTACGCGTACCTTCCACATTGACTTTGCGCACGATGGGATTCTCGCCGGGCATGATCGAGATGATGCCTGCCAGATGAAAGACGCCGCGCACGCCTTTCATGGCTTTGGATAGGGAAGTGGTGTCGAGCACATCGCCTTCCATCGCTTCGACTTTCAGACCCGCGAGCGGGGCGCGGCTTTCTCCGGGCAGGATCAGCACCCGAACTTTTTCGCCGCGTTCGAGCAATCTGCGTACGAGAACATTTCCAATATGGCCGGTGGCACCGGTAACCAAAATCATTCTTACTTCCTCATTTCTTTGTTAAAACTATAACGCGCTCCCGAAGGATTACACCGTATCGGTGCGAGACGGCAGGACGAATAGTTTCAATTATTCCTTAATCAAGCTGTTCAATAGCATCGTCGTGCTTTCACGCGCAACTTTTTCCCAATTGGCGCCTTTGGGGTCGAGCAGACTCTGCAACAACAGGCCCATCGCTGCCGAGACGATCAAGCGCGAGGCAATTTGCGGATCGACCTCCACGAATGAACCCTCGTCCA
>JBJKOR010000026.1:0-3055 GCA_046707185.1 Anaerolineales bacterium
TGGCACATGTCGTTCGCGCGGGAGCCGAAGCGGATGTGCCCGTGGACGAAGTGCGCGTTGGCGACGTCGTTCTCGTCAAACCCGGCGAAAAGATTCCGGTGGACGGCGTGGTGACCGAAGGGCGCTCCTCTGTGGACGAATCCATGCTGACCGGCGAATCGCTGCCTGTGGAAAAGAAAGTCGGTGATGCGGTCATCGGCGCGACCTTGAACAAAGCGGGCATGTTGAAGTTCGAAGCTACGAAGGTCGGCAAAGAGACCGCCTTGGCGCAGATCATCAAACTGGTCGAAGACGCGCAAGGCAGCAAGGCGCCGATTCAAAAATTGGCGGATCAAGTATCGGCAGTGTTTGTGCCGTCGGTAGTTGCTGCAGCGTTGATCACTTTTGCAATTTGGTTTTTCATTGTGCCAACAAATTTAGGCGGACATAACTTTACAACGTCACTGATCGATATGGTGGCAGTGTTGGTGATTGCCTGCCCGTGCGCGATGGGACTTGCCACGCCGACCGCGGTCATGGTCGGGACGGGCAAAGGTGCGGAGCTTGGCGTATTGTTCCGCAACAGCGAATCCTTGGAACGCGCCGGAAAAGTCAACGTTGTTGTTTTGGATAAGACCGGCACGATCACAAAAGGTCAACCGGCGGTCACCGATGTAGTGGTCAGTAAGCAATCACCGGTAAGCAGCGAGCAGTTGTTGCGGTACGCGGCTTCTGTGGAAAAAGGCAGTGAACATCCGCTCGGCGAAGCGATTTGGGCAGAAGCAACCAATCGCGGAATGACGTTGGGCAAGCTCTCAGACTTCAAGTCGGAAGCAGGGCACGGCGTCGAGGCCGAAGTCGAGGGGCGACGCGTGGCGGTCGGAAATATCCGCATGATGGAAGCGCGCGGCTATGGTTTGAACGGACTCGAATCCGAAGTGACACGCCTGCAAGCCGAGGCCAAGACCGCCATGCTGGTCGCGCTCAATGGCAAGGTCGAAGGCGTGATCGCGGTGGCGGATACGCTCAAGGAAAGTTCAAAGGAAGCGATTGATGAATTGCATCGCATGGGCTTGAAGGTCGCCATGATCACGGGCGATAACCGCAAGACCGCCGAAGCGATTGCGAAGCAAGTTGGTGTAGACCCTTCGACACCTTCGGCAGGGCGAGATTTCGTGCTGGCGGAAGTGCTGCCGGAGGGAAAGTCTTCCGAAGTGAAGAAGCTTCAATCGGAAAACGCAATGGGCAAAACGCAAAATGTCGTTGCCATGGTCGGAGACGGTGTCAATGACGCGCCCGCGCTGGCCCAAGCCGATGTTGGCATTGCGATTGGAACCGGGACTGATGTGGCCATGGCGGCTGCGCCCGTGACGTTGATGAGCGGCGATCTGCGCGGTGTGGTGCGTGCAATTTCGTTGTCACACAAAACGCTCCGTACGATCAAGCAAAATCTGTTTTGGGCGTTTTTCTATAACGTGATTCTCATCCCTTCTGCCGCGGCAGGTTTCTTGAATCCAATGATCGCGGCTGGTGCCATGGCGTTCAGTAGCGTGTTTGTGGTGAGCAACAGCTTAAGATTACGGAAGGTGCAAATTTAGCGGAGGCAGGTCCCTTTCCAAAGTTGGACTGAACATGGGATTTTGTTGCTGCATGAAATGAAGCATAATTCAATTGTCTTTAAAGACAGAAAGGAAAACCAGTTATGATGGGTTACTATGGATATGGAATGATGGGAGGTTTTGGCTGGATTGGCGTGATTGTCGACCTCGTGATTCTGGTTGGAATTGTCGTGTTGATTGTTTGGGCTGTCAATCGCTTTTCCGGCGGTCGGAATCGATCCAATGAAAGTCAATCCCCCCGCGAGATCTTGCAGACGCGTTATGCGCGCGGCGAAATCACCCGCGAACAGTACCAGCAGATGATGAAAGATCTAGAGTGAGGCGTAACGCGATGGTTTTTTGTGAATGCAGACCCTAAAGGTTTTCAGAACTTTTAGGGTCTCTCTCTTGCGAGGAGCAAAAAATTTAAGGGATATACAGCGTTATGAAAAAATGGTTCTTTATTTCCATTGCCTTCGTTTTCTTGCTTGGCGCATGTAGTTCTATTGGCCAACCAAACATACCGTTGGGCGCACCCATGAGTAATGGATATAACTCTCAACAACAGGGAGGATACGCATCCAATGGACAGCAGATTTACTTCACCGCCACTGACCAAAGTGGTCAGCGCATTTCGTACACAGAGGGCCCCGCGTTCGGAGGCGGAATGATGATGGGCGGTTATCTGACCTGTGCTGCCTGTCATGGAAACGACGCGCAGGGTGGCACGCATTATATCCAAATGCAGGCAATTGATACGCCGGCCCTCAACTACACTGCGCTGATCCAGATGAAGCAGAAAGACTCAGGCGGCAATCCTACAAGTTATTCGCTCGACGATTTTCGTGGAGCCGTGGTCGAGGGACACGATACTGCTGGAAATCAACTGGATCAAAACATGCCGCGCTGGCAGATGAACGACAAAGACCTGCAAGACCTGCTCGATTATCTTAAGACACTGCATTAAATAAATAGAGTTGGCAGGTTTTTGCGAAGCATCTCCGCAACGAAGTGGAAGGGCAAAAACCTGTCAGTTTTAAGGTGGGACAAATATAGTATCATTAATCCATGCCTCGATATTTTACTCTTGAACAAGCCAACCAAATTTTGGACATGATTCGTCCACTGATGGACGAAGTCCAAGCCATTCGGATCAACATTATTGCGCGCCAACCCGAAGCCTGGCCCGCCATCGAAAAGTCCGCTGGAAACGGCGGTAATCCAACCCTGAGCCGCTTGGTGGACGATTTTGATCGTTTGGATAAGTTGCTGCATCTCATCCTCGAAACCGGTGTGCAAGTCAAAGATATCAATGCGGGTCTGTTGGATTTTCCCGCTTTGCGGAATGGGCATGAAGTTTATCTGTGTTGGAAATACGGCGAAGGGCCAATTTCATTTTGGCATGAAGTCGAGGCAGGTTTCGCGGGAAGACAGCCGATAGATTCATTTTGATCATTTTAAAACCCTAAGGGTCTTAT
>JBJKOR010000027.1:0-10658 GCA_046707185.1 Anaerolineales bacterium
CGGAACTGGTGGCTTCATCGAGAATAAGAATTTTGGGGTCAGCCAGGATGGCCCGCGCAATGGTCAAGAGCTGCATCTGGCCCTGAGAAATATTACTGGACTCTTCGTTGATTATTGTTTTGTAGCCATCCGGTAGCGTGCGGATGAAATGATCGGCGTGAGCCGTCTTGGCGGCGGCAATGACTTCTTCGTCTGTGGCGCTCGAGCGCCCATAGCGAATATTATCCATGATCGAACCGTTGAAAAGCCAGGTATCCTGCAACACCATACCAAACATCTGACGCAGATCGGCGCGTTTGAAATCCTTGATGTTATGTCTATCCAACAGAATGGCTCCGTCCTCGTTCACATCGTAGAAGCGCATCAGCAATTTGACCATGGTGGTCTTCCCTGCACCGGTTGGCCCGACAATGGCAATCTTCTGCGCCGGTTCGGCATAGAACGAGAAGTCGTGGATGATGATCTTGTCATCGCTATAACCGAAATGAACGTGCTGGAAGTCCACGCGGCCATCCACCGTTTCAAGTTCGACCGGCGTAGTTGTATCAGGCACCTCTTCAGGTTCGGCAAGAAACTGGAACACTCTTTCCGCCGAAGCAGCAGTTTGCTGGAAGATGTTGGAGATGTTGGCAATCTGGGTGAGCGGCTGCGTAAAGGAGCGTACGTATTGAATGAAGGCTTGAATATCTCCAACGGTAATGGCGCCTCGGATGACCAGGTAACCGCCGAGAATACAAATGGCCACGTACCCCAGGTTTCCAACAAAGTTCATAACAGGAAACATCAAACCCGATAAGAATTGAGATTTCCAAGCCGAGGCATAGAGCGTGGTGTTGATCACGTCAAATTGCTCCACGCTCTTTTGTTCGCCGTTGAAGGCTTTCATCACAATGTGACCGCCATACATTTCTTCGACATGTCCGTTCAAGTGGCCAAGATAATCCTGTCGTTGTTTAAAATATTTCTGGGATTGACTGACTACCAGCGCGATAATTCCCATGGAGATCGGCACGATCACCAATGCGACCAGCGTCATCTGCCAACTAATGATGAACATCATAACCAGCACGCCGACCACCGTCGTAATCGAGGTGACGATCTGCGATAGACTTTGGTTGAGCGTCTGGCTGACGGTATCCACATCGTTGGTCACGCGCGAGAGCACTTCGCCGTGAGTGGTTCCATCGAAATAACGGAATGGCATACGGTTGATCTTTTCGGAAATATCCTTGCGAAAACGGTAGGTGATATCCATGGATATACCCGCCATCATCCAGCCTTGAATGTAGGCAAACAAAGAAGAAACCAGGTACAAACCCAACGTCCACAGAAGCATTTGGCCGATATAAACGAAGTCGATTGAACCGCTTCCGGCTATGATGCCCATAACGCCTGCGAACAATTTTGTGGTGGCATTACCGAGCAACATGGGCCCGGCAATCGAGAAGATGGTCGACGCCATTGCAATAGCCATGACGAAGATGATCCCTGTTCTATAGGAACCAAGATATTGAATCAACTTCTTCATCGTCCCCTTCAAGTCGCGCGGCTTTTCGCCTCGCATCATCGCCATGGGGCCGCCATGTCCCATCATGCCGCGGCCGCGACCACCCGCGGGTCCGCGTTGTGCAGGTGTGTTTGTGCGCTGCATACTCATGCCAATTCCTCCTTGCTGAGTTGCGAAAGCGCAATCCCCTGATACACTTCGCATGATTTCATTAATTCCTCGTGGGTTCCCTTGCCAACCACCTTGCCTTCATCCAGGACGATGATCTGCTCGGCGTTCTTGATCGTCGCGATACGCTGAGTGACCATCAAGATGGCACTCTGCCCCGTATGTTCCTTCAATGCTTTACGTAATGCCGCATCGGTTTTGAAGTCCAGCGCGGAAAAGCTGTCGTCGAAGATGTAGATCGGAGCTTTCTTGACCAATGCCCGCGCGATGGACAAACGTTGTTTCTGCCCGCCGGAAACGTTCACACCGCCTTGTGCGATCTCCGCTTGCATACCTTCCGGCTTGGCCTCGATGAATTCGCTGGATTGAGAAATGTCAGTCGCCAGTTGCAATTCCTCGTCGGACGCGTTTTCATCAGCATATAACAAGTTGCTTTCTATCGTACCGGAGAATAGCGTACCTTTCTGCGGAACATAACCGATCTTCTCGCGCAGATCGTATTGCGTGACTTCTCGCACATCAATGCCATCTACCAGGATGGAACCAGACGTCACTTCGTAGAAGCGCGGGATCAAATTGACGATGGTGGATTTGCCCGAACCGGTTGTGCCGATAAAGGCCGTAGTCTGACCCGGTTTTGCCGTAAAGGTGATGTCGTGTAATACGTCCTCTTCCGCGCCGGGATAGCGGAAGCCCACGTTGCGAAATTCGATAACGCCCCGGAAAGGAGCAGGGAAGCCTCGCGGATCCTTCGGGTCTCGGATGTGCGGTTCGGTTTCGAGCACATCCGCGATACGATCCGCCGAAACAGCCGCACGCGGCAGGATGATGAACATCATCGAAAGCATGAGGAAGGAAAACACGATCTGGATGGCGTACTGCATGAAAGCGATCATATCGCCCACTTGCATTTGCGATTGAGCAACTTGATGCGCACCCACCCAGAGGATCAACACGGTCAAGCCGTTCATCAACAGCATCATCGCGGGCATCATCGTAACCATCACGCGGCTGACGAACAGATTCACGGAGGTCACATCCACGTTGGCCTTATCGAAGCGCTTCTCCTCGAAGTCCTGCATATTGAAGGCACGAATCACCATCATGCCCAAAAGATTCTCGCGAGTTACTAAATTGAGCCGGTCAATCAGGCTTTGTATGATTTTGAATTTGGGCAATGCGATTGAGAAAATAGTGAGCACTAATCCCAGCAGGACAATCACGCCCAAAGCGATGATCCACCACATCGACGTGGACTTCCCCAACGCTCGAATGATGCCGCCGACGCCGATGATGGGCGCGTAGATCGCCATGCGCATCACCATGATGACCACCATTTGAACTTGCGTCACATCGTTTGTTGATCGTGTGATCAGCGAGGCAGTTGAAAACTTATTGAACTCCACGCTGGAAAAACTTTCGACGCGTTGGAAAACATATCGACGCAGATCGCGCGCCAGCCCTGCCGCCGTGCGTGCAGAGAGGAAGCCGACGATGATCGTACAAGTTATGGAGAGCAAAGTCACCAGCAACATGAGTATACCGGTATGAAGGATGTAATCCGATTGGAGCTTGCCGGTGTCCATGCCGAGAGCGGCATATTCCGTTTTGACCGAACCCACAGCCATTTGAACGATCATGCTTTCGCCTAAAGCAGAAAATTTTTGATCCATGGCATTGGTCATCCGGGTAAGAGTCGCGGGAGGAAGTTTCGCCAACAGCGCAAAAACATCCGTACCCGGCGGAAGCTTGGACAAGTCGAATCCCAAGCCTTGACTCATGGCAGAGGCTTGAGACGGGTTAGTTGCCAACTGCTGAATGAACGAAACAATAAGGATGGCTTTCCCCATGATCGGATTCAACTTATCGATTTCTGCCTGGTTGATCGACTTGAGGATATAGACCGGTTCGTTCACCAAATCAGGGTAATCTTTGACGTATTGCTCGTACTCCGGCGACCTCTTGTCCATCAAGTTGTAATCGTTTAGTACCGCGCTTTTGTCGCTGGCGCTCATGAAGAGAACCAGCCGATTCATTTCGCTTTGACGGATTGCCACAGGCACGGCATTTTGAATGCCGCCTTGCTGGATGCCGTAATTCACGATATTGGACATATAGTCCGGTAGTGCCAGATCAGCATTGGCCTGTACAAACAGGAGCACAATCGCGATCAGGATCAAAAGAAGATACGGCTTTAGATATTTTATGATTCGTAGCATTCGTTTCGTTATCCCTTGTTACGGTCTATTCTTTGGTTGCTTGTGCGGCTTTGGCAAGCAGGGTCAGCGCCGCGATGACCATGGTTTGCTGTTCCGCTGTCAAGGCCTTCGTCAGACTCTCGATCCATTGACTGCGTGCTTTGACACTCTTCGTTATCAAAGCCTGGCCCTGTCGGGTAAGCACAAGTTGTTTTGCGCGTCGATCTTCCGGATCTTCGGTTCGCTCAATCAGGCCCAGATTCACCAGCCGGTCGATGGATTGGCTGGCGGCCGCGTTGGTTATTCCCAATTGCTCGCCAATCCATGAAACACCGCTCTTGCCTCCGTGATATAGGCGCATCAGGAGGATGATTTGGGAAAAAGATAATCCAGACTCGTCCATACAATGTTTGAAGTCGCGCCCCGAACGGCGCATGAAGACTTCCGACCATTCATAGATTGCATCGGTCAATTCCTTATTGGGTGACATAATTAACATCCTTAATTAGTTAAGCGGGCTGAAGTATATCTGATTGGTGGAAGAACACCTAATCAAAGGTCATCCAAATTTCAGGAAGAAAAGCACTTTTGAGCGGCTGTCCAAGAAACGAAATAACAGCACCGGTATCGTTCCCCGGCTTTGCAAATAACAAATGACTTTGTGGTCGTACAGGAACAGAAAACAGGGGTCGAAAAATTTACCCTTGAAAGATCACCCAAACGGCTATATAATTAGCTTTTGAAACTATTTGAAATTGAAATAAAATGACATAAATCGTCCAGCTACAGCCCAACAGATGGCGGCTGTCGCTGTGCTGGTATTGCGCAAATTTCATGCCAGGCTTCATGAACGGCAAGCCGCCAACATCATCCTGCAAGCCGAAAAACAATTATGCGTAAAGAACCAAGAAAGAGCAAATTGGCAAAAATATTTAGCGTCCTTTCGCGTCTTTTGCAGATCAATTGATTTCATTTAATTTTGGAGTAAAAGTTGAGTCAAACAAACATAGAGAAACAAGAAACCAGTCCTGTGCATCGCCGATGGAGTCACATTGACTACAAATGGATAGCGCTTTCCAACACGACACTGGGCGCTTTTATGGCGGCACTTGACGGCAGTATCGTATTAATTGCCTTGCCAGCCATCTTCAAGGGCATTGGCATCAACCCGCTGGCACCAGGCGAGACCGACTACCTCTTGTGGGTGTTGATGGGCTACCTGGTTGTCACCGCGACCTTGCTGGTCACCTTTGGTCGTATCTCGGACATGTTTGGCCGTGTCCGACTTTACAATCTGGGCTTTGCGATCTTCGCAGTCGGCTCGATTCTTCTGTACTTGGTACAAGGTACCGGTAATACCGCTGCGCTCGAGATCATCATCTTTCGTTTGGTCCAGGCGGTAGGCGGCGCCTTTCTCTTTGCCAATTCGACCGCGATCCTTACGGACGCTTTTCCACCGGACCAGCGTGGCATGGCAATGGGCATCAACCAGATCGCCTTCCTCGCCGGTCAGTTCATCGGGCTGATCGCGGGCGGTCTGCTGGCGGCGATCGACTGGCGTGCGGTATTTCTCGTCAGCGTGCCCTTTTCCGTTGGCGGAGCGATCTGGGCGTATCTGGCGCTGCACGAAACCGCCAGGATTCAAGGACATCAAAAACTCGATATTGCTGGCAATGCTCTCTTTGCCATTGGCTTGACGGCGGTGCTTGTTGGCATGACTTACGGGTTGGAGCCGTACGGCAGTTCGAGCATGGGATGGGGCAATCCTTTCGTAATTGGCTGTCTGGTAGGCGGCACCGTGCTGCTCCTCGCTTTTCTTTGGGTCGAGCAACACGTATCGGAACCGATGTTCCGCCTAGAGCTTTTCAAAATCCGGATGTTCACGGCCGGGAACACTGCCGGTTTTCTTGCCTCACTCGCGCGCGGCGGCTTGACGTTTATGCTCATCATTTGGCTGCAAGGGATTTGGCTGCCGCTGCACGGCTACAATTTCGAAGACACCCCGCTGTGGGCAGGCATCTACATGCTTCCGCTTACTGCCGGGTTCCTGCTGATGGGCCCCTTGAGCGGGTACCTGTCTGACCGTTTTGGTGCACGCGCCTTTTCAACGGGTGGGATGCTGCTGACAGCGGCAGGTTTTGTCGGTCTGATGCAGCTACCACCAAACTTCGTTTACATCCCGTTCGCCTTGATCATCTTTCTCATCGGCATGGGAATGGGCATGTTTGCAGCGCCCAACACCACAGCCATCATGAACTCCGTCCCGGCAGAACACCGCGGCGTTTCTTCGGGTATGCGCGCGACGTTTCAAAACACGGCGAATACGTTGAGCATCACGGTGATCTTCATTCTGGTTACAGCGGGATTGGGAGCAAGTTTGCCCGGAGCGCTCTATCACGGCCTGACCCAGGCTGGACTATCCAGCCAAGTGGCGCAGGGCGTCTCAAATCTACCACCAACGGCAGCGCTCTTCGCTGCATTTTTGGGATACAACCCCCTAGGCACCCTGCTCCCATCGCAGGTGCTCCACAGCCTGACCGCTACGGCACAGGCACAACTCCTAGGCAAGACATTCTTCCCCGGCCTGATGGCAGGACCATTCGAACAAGGGCTGCGTATTGCGTTTTCGGTTTCTGCGGGACTGTCGGTTCTGGCCGCGCTTGCCTCTCTGCTGCGTGGAAAGCGTTATATTCATGAACTGGAACAAGATAATGTGTAAGCGCGCTACAATTCCGAACCAACAGCCGTCTTGTGACAGCATAGAAAATAGCTGTTCCAAATCTACGTTAGTCATTGCGGCTTATGGACTCTAAGCGCATCAACGCCTGAGCATTTGCCCGACCCCATCGGGTGGAAAGTGTTTACTGAATCGTGCAGAAGGAGCAAGCCCAAACGCTTACTCCTTCTGTACCTGCACCCGTCTTCACAAAAAAACTCGTTTTCAATCTGTGCGATAATAGCATCTGTTGATCTGTATGTTTTTGCTATTTCATCGTAAAAGGAGTTTAGAAAATGAAAACCATCGGTTTGATTGGTGGAATGAGTTGGGAATCTTCCATTGAGTACTATCGCATTATCAATGAAATCACACAGGAAAAGCTCGGCGGGCTTCATTCTGCAAAGTGTTTGATGTACTCAGTGGATTTTACCGAGATCGAAACGCTTCAACATGAAAATCGTTGGGAGGCAGCTGCGGAAATCCTGGGTCAGGTTGCGATGAGCTTGGAAAAAGGCGGTGCAGATTTCATAGTTCTGTGTACAAATACGATGCACAAGGTGGCAGAGGATTTTAGCAACTATACGCAGATACCGTTACTCCATATTGCTGACCCAACCGCGGAGAGAATTATCACTGCTGGAATTCAGCGGATTGGTTTGCTGGGCACACGCTTCACCATGGAAGAAGATTTTTATAAGGGCAGGCTCGCAAATAAATTCGGTTTGGATGTGGTCGTGCCGGATAAACAGGAACGCGATATCGTTCATCATGTCATCTATGAAGAATTGGTACTGGGAAACGTTCGGGAAGAATCCAAAAAGCAATATCTTGAGATCATCGATCATTTGGGAAAGCAGGGCGCTGAAGGCGTAATTTTGGGTTGTACAGAGATCGGGCTATTGGTTCATGATGGCGACTGCGCTCTCCCCCTCTTTGATACGACACGCATCCATGCTGAAGCCGCGGTAGAGTTGGCGCTGAAAAAATAGGTGCAACTCAGGGCTTTGGAATGTTTGCCCGCCAAATCAATGCCACTTCCTGTATCTCTGAATTGGCATTGATCGAGGGGTTGGATGACATTCTTTTTCCCAATTTTCGGAATCAACGGATAGAAAAGCCGCCCTTCATCTTCGCTTCATAAACCTTCCGTCTCGCGGCAAAGGCCTTGACAGATATAAGACTTTCCAGTAATATATCTACATAGATATATTACTGGAAAGGAAATACATTCATGCCGCTTGCTCATGCCATTCTTGGATTTTTGGAATATCAACCCATGACTGGATACGATCTGAAGAAATACTTCGATCAATCTATCGCCCATTTCTGGTCCGCCACCCAGAGCCACATTTACAAGGCCTTGGAAGGCTTGGAAAAAGATGGCTTTGTCGAGGTCAAATTAATCCGACAAGAAGACAAACCCAATCGCAAGGAATATCACCTTACGGAGGCGGGACGCGCCGAATTGCATCGCTGGGTTACTACACCCCTGCCGCTGGGTATTGTGCGCGAGGCCTGGTTGATTCAACTTTTCTTTTCGCATGCCAGTTCCAATGATGAAATTGTCGCTTTGTTGAAAGCCCGTGCGAAGGATCTTCAAGCACAGCTTGACACACTTCGGAACAAGGCCCAGGCATCAGTGGAGGAAAACGCCGCAAACATCGGGATCGAACGGCTGCGTCTGCTCTGGCAAATGACTGCCGATTACGGGATCGCGTATTACGAATTCGAACTTAAGTGGATCGAGACAGCCGTCAAGCAGGTTCGCAAACTGCCGCCCATGGAACTGCTAAAGAATAATGGCAATCGGCAAAGAAAATCATAAACAATACTTGCACGGTCGTTTATTGAAATTCTGTTAATCACGCGAGTAAACAAATACATCATTTGCATGAAAAGGAAGTTGTTATGATACAAGTCTTCGTTGGTTTTCTACCGTGGATCATCTATTGGATTTTTTCAGGCCCCAGCCTATGGACTATTGCCATTCTCGGCGGACTTCTTGCCTCGCTTGGACTGGTTGCGTTTCGCTATATCCGCAAGCGCGATGTCAAAACAATGGAAATCGTCACGCTGGGATATTTCATTGTTCATGCCGTTGTCACGTTGGTGCTTGGTTCATCATTTCTGGAAACATACGGAATGGTCGCCACCTATATTGTATTGGCAGGGATGGCTTTTGGTACGCTGGCAATCAAGAATCCTTTTACCTACCAATATGCAAAGGAAGATTGGGATAAGGCATATTGGAACGACCCTGCTTTCATTGCGATCAATACTTTCATCACTTTGATATGGGGGGTACTCTTTGTATTAGGTGCGCTATCCGCAACGGTGGCGCTCCTCTACCCCGCGCAAAAGTTATTGTTTGCGGCGATCCTTCCCAACGTGGGCATGGTCGCTGGAATTATCTTCTCGGTGCGCTTTCCGACTTATGCCGTGCAACGCGGCGCTCAGGCACAGCTCGACGAATGGGATCCGTACAAATGGCCCGCGCCAAAATTCGATGGTAAGCCGCTCGACGAAAACGAACATGATGTGATCGTGATCGGCTCCGGCATCGGCGGACTCTCCGCGGCGGCTTTGCTCGCCAAACGCGGACTCAAAGTCGCCGTGTTCGAGCAGCATTATCTAGCGGGCGGCTATTGCACATCGTGGGAAAGAAGCGTCCGCATTCCAGATCAACCGCGCGAATCGAAAGAACGCTGGACCTATGTTTTCGATGCAGGTGTCCATGATGTTAGCGGACTCTACGAACGCGGCGGCGTCCGATCTTTGTTGCGAATGCTCGGTATCGAAAATGCGATTGAGTGGAAACGCAATCAGCAGGAATATTTCATCGGCGAGACTCACTTCAAAGTCCCGGAAGATGCGGACGAATTCGTCAGCCAATTGGGCGAACGCTTTCCTGCCGAGTCGGAAAACATTCGCAGGTTCTTCAATGAGATGCAAAATGTCTTAAGCGAAATGTATGCTGATATTGAGAAAACCGGCGGTGCGCCGCGCGGGCCTGATAACGCGGATGATTTGCTGGCTTATCCCAAAACGCATCCGCACGCTTACAAATGGATGGATAAACCATTCAATGAAATGCTCGATGAGTTTTTCCGCGATCAAGGGTTGAAGGAAGTCCTTGCCGCGCTCACAGGCTATCTCAGCGACGATCCAAAGTCTCTCACGGTTGGAAGCATGGCGCCCATTCTCGGTTATTATTTCAATGGCGGCTATTATCCTGTTGGTGGTTCGCGGTCTTTGCCGAATGCGCTCGTGGATATGATCGAAAAACATGATGGAAAAATCTTCCTGCGCACGCCGGTTCAGCGCATCCTCGTCGAACACGACCGCGCCGTGGGCGTCGAGTTGAAGAACGGACAGGTTCATCACGCCAAAGCCATTCTATCCAATGCAGATACGCACAAAACTTTCCTTGAATTAATCGGACGCGAGCATCTTTCCCCGAAGTTTACAAAACAGATTGAATCGCTCAAATCTTCGACTTCGGCTTTCATCGTGTTCTTGGGCTTGGATATCGTCCCGGACATCTCGCCCATCACCATGCTGGACGATATCGGAATCATGGTTCCATCCAAAATCGATTCGGCTCTTGCCCCGGCCGGACATGCTTCCGTTACCTTGCTGAAGCTTTTGCCGGAAGTGGATTTCGTTAAATGGGATCGCAAGTCACATGGTTACAACCAGCGCAAACATGAATATGCCGACCAGATGATTGCATCCGCGGAAGAGATCATCCCCAGCCTTCGGCAGCATATCACCTACCGTCAGGAAGGCTCACCCGCCACCTTTGCACGTTATGCATGGACAACAAACGGTTCCATCTATGGTCCCGCCACCGGCCAAAAACAGTTGACGATCAAGACGCCCATCCAGAATCTTTACGTTGCCGGTTCAGGTGTGATGGGCGGCGGAGTGGAGGCAGCGGCGATCTCGGGCATTCATGCCGCCAACGAGATTTGCAGAAATTAATAAGTTCCACTACAAACAAATCACCCTCGCCGCGCAGGTGCAAGGGTGATTTGCATTTCACTTGAAACTTACTTGACCATGT
>JBJKOR010000028.1:0-2361 GCA_046707185.1 Anaerolineales bacterium
TTTCAAATGTGATCTCGTAATTACTGATTTTAGGATTAGCAGGCAATGGCTCTAACAGGTTATCTAATGCACTTTTTATAAGTTCTTTTCCATCAGTACGGATGCCTTTTACATCAGTGCGTTTAAAGCTGAGCCACTGTTTCGCAAGTTTGTCTAAGCCCTTTGTTTCTTTAAAAGCAATCAAGAAGTCATCAAAGGCATCTACGTAGCGTTCTGGAAAGCGTTGCCGTATTTGACGAGCATTCAGTTCAAAACTATTCTTTCCAAGCGCTGCATCTAAATAAGGTTGGATTGATTGGTAAACTTCCTCATCGGTCGCGACTAAAATCATATCAATTCCACCGCCCTCATTTCTTAATAGAACTCTAACACCTTCATTCCAGTATCCAGCCAAGATAGCAGCAGCGCCCCTCACAGTTGGATAGTTCTTTCTCATTTCACGCAACTGTAATATCCATGCACCTTTATCACTCCAATGACGTCCGTCTTTGAGCCACTTGGTTTCAAGTAAAGCAACCGGATCGTCAGAGTTAATTGGGGCAACAACCGTGTCCAATTGTCTTCTTATGCCGCCAGGCATATCAAGCGTCAATAGCTTTTTGCCTTCATCTGGTCTCAAAAGAACATAAGAAGGATGATTCTTATGCAAGTGAAATTTGATAAGGCGAATAACAGCATTTTCGAATGCTTCGCCTATTAATTGCCCAACGTGACTAATCCTGCCATGCTGCTGATTGTCTGCCATGATCCCTCACTTACTTAGAATGACAATGCTCTCCCGAAGTGGAACATCATGACGTTGTGGATTTTTCTTCCACTTATCGCCACGAGTCCTGAGTGTCTCTATCTCGTAGGAGTTAAACCCAACACCAACACCAATTTCTCCAATTAATTTGTCTGTTGGAACGTAGACTCCATATGGTGCAGAATCGCCAAGCACAAACAATGCAGTTGAGTTCGGCTTGAGAACGCGATACACATCTTTGATAATCCGATAGATATCATTGAAATATCCTGCTACCATCAGATCATAACTTTTCTTACCACCTTTTGTTTTTCGAATTATCTCTAACTTGCTAACACATTGTTCAATAAACTCGGTTACCAAAGGGCAATCTTTTTTAAATCCCTCCAAAATCTCATAGCGGACATCGGCGCGGTTAATTTGCGTTGTAGCAGAAGTCATTAGCTTCGTTCTAATTTTTCCAGAAATATCTCCCCAAGTTTTCGCGTCGCCCCAGAAATACATCTCCAAGCGAGTTCTATCAGCGTAGTCAAAATTATTTAGATATGGGGGCGATGTGAATACATGGTTTATCGATTCGTCAACGACATAACGCGTTGTGTCTCTCGAATCGCCTTCAATTAGTAAATGCTCGGATGTTTTATATTTATCTTGCGACCAGATTTTTATGGCATGAATATCCTTTACCATTTGATTAGAAAGCAGAACGAATTCAGTAAGTACATCTTTATCCACCGATGTAATTTTCTTCTTATTTGGCGCGATATAGGGCCACCCAGTTGCAGCAACAGAAATGTTTCTCAGCATTGCAGTAATTACCACAAAAAAGAATTCCTTGATTTCATTGTCTTCAAGACGCTTGTTTGCCAAATCACGTAATGCCCATAGATCATAAAGCGTTTTCTCTTCAAAACATTTTAAAATCAATTCCGGGAATTCATCTGAGAGATTTTTTGACTTTAGCGACTTTGACTTCTTTAGTAGATTACTTTGAACAGCTTTGACGAATTGATTGATCTGTTCGGTATCAATATCCCAATTCAATTTTGCACGTGCAATTCTAAATACAAAGGGATGAGCTTCCGTGCCAACAGAATTTATACCTTTTGTTTTCGCTACAAGATTTGTTGTTCCTGAACCCATAAATGGATCATAAATTGTTTGCCCAACATTAATGCCGAATCTCTCGATTGAATGTTCCACAGCTTTATAAGAAAAACCGGCAGGATATGTAAACCAACGGTGAACGGGAGCACGCAAACTATCTTTAAAAGTGCCCCATTCTGATTGGCTCTTTTTCTTCGGTGTCATTACTTGTTTATCGTAGAAAGTAAGAGTTAACTGTGTTTCCATCTCTTCAATTGTACCTTAATGTGAAACCCTAGCGATCTCTCTTGTATAATAGGTGCATACTCGAAAAGAGGCTCCTATGCATCTAACCGGTAAAAAAATTGCAATCCTCGTCGCGGAAGGTGTGGAAGATTTGGAATTCTACGTTCCGCTGATGCGGCTTCAGGAAGAAGGCGCGGAAGTCATCGCCGCGGGTCTGGACCTCAAGCCGGTGCGCGGCAAAAATGGCTTGGAGTTCACCCCGACCGCGAAAATCGATTCGCTTT
>JBJKOR010000029.1:0-10079 GCA_046707185.1 Anaerolineales bacterium
GAAATGATGTGCGGGCTATCCATAGAATCCATCAATACTTAATTAAATGAAGCGTGCAGATTTTCCAAGGGCGCATAGAGAGTTCTTGGGGTTCGAACAACCAGCGTTAAGCTCAAAAATCAAGGAAAACATAAAACTCAATCTAATGGATATTATATCGAGTTTAGACAGGTTGTCAAGGATGCGACCCAGAACAGTTCCTGTAGGTGTAGGTTTTACCAAATATTGAGCCCAGTAAAATATATATTGAGCCTATTTATTAGTTATTGAGCCGGTCGTGACATTCCGGCTGACAAGCAATCCGGGTGCCGCTTCCTAAAATCATCATTTTGCTGATATCAGCAAAATGATGATTTTAGGAAGCCCAACTTACTCCCCTTCCATCTATAACGCACTCCCAAAAAACAACGTTGAGTCAATCAAGCAAAAAATATCTGTTCATTTACCTTACCCCTATCCATAACTCCGCCATATAACTCCACCGGCGCACCGGAACTCCCCTGCCCCACTATACGAACCATCGGATCAGGATGGATTGATCCGGTCGGAAACATGTGTTTCCAAACTTCCGATAAGAATTATTACCGGAAATATGGTAAAATCGAAGATAAAGCATTATGGACATCCAAACCGCCTCCCTAGCATGGTTAGCCACTCTTGAATCCAAATCCTCCAATACGGTTCGCAAGTACAAAACTGCACTGGATCTATTCATGCGAGCCAACAAACTGACAGCGGACTTCGATGTCAGCCAGATCAAGCGCGAGCATTACAACAAGGTCATACGATTTCTCCATGCTTATGCGCCCGCTTCGGAATCGCTGTACATCGTCGGTGTGACCCGCTTCATCGAATATCTGAATTTTGAACACCTATGCGATTTGCATCCGGATGAAATGAAGCAAATGCGCCGGGACCGGGTCCGCAGGCCATCGCCGAACTTACCTCAATACCCGGCTAAGGATCTGGAAAAAATTATCAAAGTTGTATCTTCAACAACGGGAACTCTTGATGAACTTCGGGACCGCGCCCTGATCATTACTTTGGCTGATACCGGCTTTCGGGTCGGAGAGATTGTGAAACTTCGCCGCGGCGATATAGATTGGGATGAGGGCTACACAGTCATCACTGGAAAAGGCAATAAAAAGGCTGTCGTCCGTTTTTCAATGAGGTCTTTGCAGGCCATGCAGGAGTATTTAACTGCTCGTGATGAAAGAGATCAGAACAAAACCAAAAAAACACAAACCTCCCAGCCCGTGTTCTCGAAGATCAACAAGATGAAACAGATCACGGATCGCACAGCTCGCAACATCGTTTATAAAGCAGCCAAAACCGCGCTTGGGAAAAACGCCCACATCTGGCCACACCTATTCCGGCATCGATTCGTCACGATTGCATACAAGGAAAAGGGCTTGAAAATGGCACAGGCACTGGCACGTCACGCGAGAATCGAAACCACGAACCGCTATGCCCATTTATCCGACGAAGAATTGGACAGAGGGTACAGAGAAATATTCGACAAAGATCAATGATTGTTGCATACTTTGAAACATCAAGAATGAAATATTCGGAGAGAACTTTTATGGTTACCATAGGAAAGATCGTGCCCCCCTGCCCTACTGTATAATTCCTTCGGAATATGAATGATCGAGCTGGGAACGCGGTCAACGTTGTACATGGAGAAGATCCTCGACTACTGTTGGTTCGATGGAGAACTGCATCAAGACCCACAGACCATGTTTTCATTCAATGGCTGCTCGAACTTATGCTTCTGAGGTTCTTATGGTTTGAAGGCGGGATTCTGGAGAATCACAAGAAAGACTTTTCCTATCTACTCAATCCTGGACCACTTGATGATCTGGCCGGCAGGGAGATTATTAGACGAGTTAGCCAATACTCTTTTGATGAATTGGATTTCATTTGAAGAAGATGGGTGATCCCCTGGTTGAACAAGTGGTATAAGTAATGTGGAAAGGTTTCGCTCCATGACGATGATTCTGAAACAGAAGGTTCAAGATTCTGACCGACGCCAGATCGATTTTTCCAAAGAAACCGGCCAAAAAAATAGGAGCAGTGACTATGGATTCACAGAAACCCAATCAAGCCAAGGATATGATGGATTTGCAACCGCCGAGCGCAGCAGAGATCCACAGAGCCTATCTCAAAGGCGAGCCGGCTATTGTTTCATTGCTGGAAGGGTGGATGCAACATTGGGCTGTGGTGATGCAAGAACAAGAGACAAGCTTGATCGGGTTGGAGCAACGCCTTGATCGCTTGGAGAAGCATGTGACGAAGAGTGATCGCAAGGATGAAGATCATGAGGATCAGTTCAGCGATAACCTTTAGGTTCACCTTTAACTTTTAATTTAAGCAAACCAGTGCAAAAATCAAAACGCTCACCAACTAAGAAACCTGTCAACCCGTCGCTTTCCCCAGCGAAACAGGTCCAGAGTCCCATTCTGGTTGTGCGCGACGATTCACTTTCTGACATTGAGCAATTTACGCGCTATGTGATGCGTTTCGGAGTAAGATTTGGTTTCCCATCGGATCTCGGGCAAGTACGCCGTTGGCTGCTTGAGCTCATGCTACTTGGGCTCCTTTGGTTTGAAGAAAGTGTCCCAGACGATCTGACCATCCATTTCCCGTACCAATTAAATCCTCATCCTCTCGAATCTTTGCCAGAATGGGCAATCATTCGCCGCATGCTAAAATACTGGGACGAAGAACTGGAGTTTCTCTGTACCAGATTGAAAAGACCGGCCTGGGCGTCCAAACACAATGATTTGCGCGGCATGATCTCACTCGTTGAAGCGCGTAAATCTTGGCAGCCGTACTAAACATAAAGTGATAAGTGACAAAATCGATGCGTCTGTCAGGGAGCGAATCGCTTGGTTCGAGCGCATTAAACATACGAGCGTCCAAGGGACAGAATATTGGTCAAGCCGGGAATTGGGCGAGGCGTTGGGATACACCCGGTACCGCAATTTTGAAAAGGTCATCGAAAAGGCAAAGTTAGCCTGCTTCAACAGCAGGCACCTGATAGAGGACCATTTCGTTGACGCCAACAAAATGGTCACTTTAGGCAACGATGTTCAACGTAAGATCAGTGATGTGCTGATGCCAAGGTATGCTTGCTATCTCTGCAAAAAGACTCGCGCGTCTTCGTTCGATGTTTCTAAGCGCGCATAACATATCTCAGGTCTATTCGCGCAATCTGTATTAGTCATTGAGTGGGAATAAGGTCGCGAACATGGAATCACTTAAGCATTTGAATAGATGGCTGGGTAGATTCAATCTACAATTAATTCTCGGCACGACAGGATTAGTAAAGTAAGATGCTTTGTTCACGTTCAATGCTTGGCATTACCTTCCTATGTGATTTCAACCGGTTGACAGAGTTCAGAGAGGATGGCACTTATGTCCCCATAAAAAACCAAAATGCCATTTTCACTTAAAACAAAAACCCCGCACACTTTTGGCCTAGTAACCAGATGCGAGGCTTCGTAGAAATTTCTACTTCCCAGCTTATATCACTGAGCAGCAGTTGTGTCAATGTTTGCCGTTTTTAGGTAAGCACTACTGTCCTACGCCTCGCCCCTTCGGCGAGGCGTTCGCTTTTGTCCATGTCAGTGTACAAGGTGAATTGTTCAGGAGAATATATGTTAAAAGCAAAAATAAGAAAGTCGGCTACGACCGTTATTGGCAGTTTTCCTAGCCTGAAAAACCAGAAAGTTATTTCATATAAGAATACATTGGTCCGCGATAGCCTGTATTACTTTGAGTTCGACCAGCTAGTTCACTCATATGAAACGGATCCATTTGCAACCGCGATGACATTAGATGATGGAATCGTGCATGAGTATATCCCCACTATACGGGCGATCCAAAACAACCTTCCGGTCATCATCGAGGTTGACTTTGCTGAACACCTGAAAACCCAACGCGGGATATGGCAAATTCAAATGGCCAAACGATGGGCAAATGAAAATCATTCGGCTTTGGAGATTTACACAGAGCGAGAGATTCGCAAGATGCCGAGATTAGATAATCTGAAAATATTCTATCGTTACAGTCGCTTGAATCTCCCCGCACAATATCTGATGACGGTCCAGCGAATGCTCAAACAGAAAACTCAAATGAGTCTGGGCGAGATGGCAGCGAAATTAATCCCATCAGAACCTGCTACTGCAAAACCATTCATATGGGCCTCTATCTTTCATCACTATCTCGAAGTTGATCTCAATGAGAAAATGTCTGATTCGGTTCTATTAGTACCCACAGAAAGGATGCTGGCATGGGAAGAATAAGTCTTACGGCTGGAACTCGCTATTGCCTAAATGGCGAGTGGTTTGTGATTAAAGAACTGTTGCTGAATCAACAGTTTCTGGTTGAAAACCAGTCCCTTGGCGGCAAATTCACTAAGCCGCTGGCAGAGTTGGAACGAGCCCTGTTGGACGGGAGCCTAAAATTTGAGGTCCATGGTCCGCATGTTGTTCTCCAATATGGGACGCTTATCCCAATCGATTATTCCATCAAGGATTTTGACACTCTAAAAGCGAGCGTGCGTGAGGAGGCCTGGCGTCGCTATACAATAATCCGACCGATTCTGGATTGGCCACCACACGAACGAACGCGGACGCGAATCGAAGAATATGTCAAAGAGCTTCGCATGCAGCAAGCAAATACACAGGACCAGCACCATCTTAACGGCAATAAACAGCGGCATGCGCGAAAAGGTGTCAAGCGCGGAATGGCCCTAAGCCGCGCTTCTGTAATGCGCTGGTTGAAACGATACATCGATTCTGGCCAGGATATACGCGCCCTTGTCGACAAAACTTATAAGGCTGGTGCGCCGGGTGTAAACAGGCTCAATCCTGATACCGACAAAGTCATCTCTGATACATTGGATCTCTGTGAAAAGCATCGTTCGTATCGCACGGTGGATGCTATTTATCTGATGACAATCAATCGGGTTGCCCTTGAAAATAGAACACGCCCAGATGAATATAAGATCCAACCTCCCAGCAAACCAACAGTATATAACCGTATTCATGCACGTGGGGCAGAAATCCTGCTGCGGAGGCGGCGGAACCGAGCTGAACAAAAAGAACTTGAGGCAGTTCAGGCAGGCCCCCAAGTAACGCGCATCCTGCAGGAGGTCGAATTTGATGGCACGGGAACTGGATTGTTCGTTGTGGATGATGATGATCGTCTGCCGATCGGGGCTGCAATGATATCTTTCGGATTGGATAAGCTCACCGCGTATCCATTGGGATTTCATTATGCATTTGAACCGTTAGGTTATGCCAGCACCATGATGTGTGCACTGAACTCATTTTCGCCAAAACCTGATATACGTAAGTTATATGGAACCGAAAATCTGGCCATCGGCCGCGGTCTGCCGGAACTGGCTCGAATTGACGACGGTTCAGAATATCTGAATAAGCATATGCTTGAGGCATTTGGAATGCTCGGCATCCTCGTGGATCAGTGCCCCGTCTTTAGCCCATGGTACAAGGGCTCCATAGAGGAATTTATCAAGACGAACAAAACAGCCCTCATGTATCAAATGCCGGGGGCTTTCTCGAGTATTTTGGAGCTGGCCGAATTCGATCCTGCAAAATATGCGTGTATTTCGAAGAGTGCCTTTGTTCGGATTATGCACATTTTTCATGTGGATATTTATGCTCAGCAGTGGCACCGAGGCGTGGGTGGGATCCCTGCGAAGCTGTGGACACAGAATGAGGCGGCCGGCTTTATCCCTACGCTTCCATCCAGCTATGACGAACTTCGTATTCTCTTGTTTAGGAATGAAACTCGGACCCTGCAACGCATTGGAATAGAGTTCGAGAATCTGGTATTTCAGAACCCAGACGCGATCAGAATGCGGACCCTATTGCCGCACGAGGAATGCGATGTCACCATTCGCATTAATCCGTATGATCTCACTTACATATTTGTGCTGGATCCAATTACAAAATCTGAATGGCTAAAATTTTACGCGCAGGATACACCCGGCTACACTCCCGGGATCTCGCTTTGCAAACATCGCTTGCTCGTAAAAATCCTGAATCGAGAAAAGCGCGAGGTAAATGTTTTCGCACTGGCGGAGGCAAAAGCCAAGATTCAGAAGATCATCGACGAGGAATATCATACAACCCGAAAGATGAGGACGCGCATGGCGGGGGCCAGGCATTTGGAGGAGCATCCCTCGGCCACGGCCAGTTTACCAGACTCGGTTGTGCTCCAAGGAATGTCGCTGGCGCCTAAATTGAGCGACCCGGAGCCTGAAGCTGAAACAACTTTGGTTTTGCAGGGAGAAAGTGATGCTCGGGAGGTCTCAGCCAAAACTGATTCGCCTATTGTGCCGGATACACAACCTACCGGATCAGTTGACTTGGATCAGCCGCCCTCAAATTCAATGGAAAATGGCCTTGAGCCGGATCAATGGGCGAGCGACTACCACCTCCCCCTTCCCCAACCATATTCGGAAAATGTAACCGTAGATGATGAAACAACAACAAAGGATGGTGAATATGTCGAAACCCATTGACTTGTCCCTTTCCGTCAACGAAATTCGGAAATTGAATTCCAAGGAACGCATGGAATATATCAGGTATATCCGCATCCTCCATCCTCGCGCCCAGAAGGTCTTGAAAAGAATTCGTTATTGCATGAAGGCCAATTTGCATTCAGCCGATCCGAAAGGGATAATGCTTCTTGGTCCATCTGGAGCAGGTAAAACAACATTGTTGGAGATAATTCTGTATGAATTTCCAAGACAGTTGACTGAAACTGGAACTATTATTCCGGTGATCATGGCCACGATCGATTCACCCGCCACAATCGGCTCGTTGTCATCACGCTTACTACAAGCTTTAGGAGATCCGCGCTACGCGAATGGAACGATTTTCAAACGTATGGACAGGACTGAGCATCTTATTGATGATTGCAAAGTGCAGATGGTGATGCTCGATGAACTGCAACATGTCGTTGATAGAGAAAGCAAGAAGATTCTACAGACGGTCAGCGATGCTATAAAGAACCTGATCAAGACGAAACATGTTGCGTGTGTACTGGCTGGGCTGGAGGGTGAAGCGGAGCAGGTTGTGAACAGCAACCCACAATTGGCGCGGTTGTTCAGTGATCCGATCTACTTAGGCCCATTTGAGTGGAATGACCAGAAACCAAATACGATATTAGAGTTCTGCACTTTGCTTAGTGAAATAGAAAAGAAGCTCCCTCTTCGAGATCCATCTAAACTTCATGAACGACATTTAGCCTATAGGGTGTTTGTCGCTACGGGCGGCTTAATGGGCTATGTCATGATGCTAATTCGTGAGGCAACATTGGTCGCTTTGGACCGAGGCCAGGAATCTCTGACCATTGACCTGCTCGCTGAAGTATTTGACCTGGAACTGGCCAAGGAAAGGAGAGGTCTGCAAAATCCATTCAAGGGTCCCTTGCCAGATCACAAGCCAATAGCAGATCGGCCAGTGGAGCCGGCGAAGCCAAAAAAACACGGTCGCGTAGGCCGGTAATCTTAGCAGCTATCGTTCCAGCGCATAGAAATCCGTAAACGCATCGATGCCAGATTGCGGCTCAACTCAAGTGTATTTCACAATGATTAGATCTGGTTTTCATAGAGTGAACCAACGCTTACTTGCTGCGCTGGCCTTCTAAGATATATGAAAAGGAAGATTGGACGACCTCTTCTCAACAGAGCGAGATTGCTCGCTAGAGAATCATTGATATCGTTGGCGCTGCGTGTTGCGAGATTAAATTATTATAGCCCAAGGGATATCTTCGAACTCTTGCTTGGCGAGGATATCGGCAAGGAAGGAGCTGGCCGGTATACCCAAGTCTGCTACCCGAAAGATTACGAGACACTTCTTCTGTGGAGTGGGTACTTTCTCATTGATCCAGCCGCTCTCTTTGATGCCTCAAACTATCGCTTTGATGATCTTCTAGCCTGGCCCAATGACCCGACCAACTATATCGAATGGTCGGATGGGAGCAAGAGGCAGACATCGAGACCGATCCGAGGACAAAGACCATCTCTACTGAGCTCAATTTTTTGGATACGATATTGTCCTCTTTGCCTTCGAGCGTCAGCACATCATTGCCTGAACTGGATGCCGAGCGCACTCAACATTTGCACTGTGCATCATTGCTTGCTGGTTGACGCATGTCCTGGATGTGGGAAGCGTATTTCTCTGCAAGAATTACTGGATCGATGTTGTCATAGGTGCGGGATGATCTTATGTGAAGCCGAAGTTATCTGGGTAGAAACTGATCATGAAGGGATCGCTTGTCAGCATGCAATCGAGTCGTGGTTCGGTTTGTCTGACCGTATCGTTTCACCTGAAAGCCTTGGATTTCCGAAAGTTAGCACTGCCTTGGCATACCACCTTATGGTAGCTGTTTATCGATGCCTGCTGTTACGTGAGAAACAGTGGAGGGATTTGGTCTGCCCAGTGCACGAATTAATTGATATAGCAGAGAAACAATCGCCATATGCCCATGCTGCGCGAGACTATCTTCTATATCGGGCTGCCTTCGCAATCCTGCAAAACTGGCCGGATAATCTGTATACATTCCTGGATGCTTGTGGTAACGCCGGCTCGTTCAAAAGCTTCCCTCTAAATTTGAGACCTGTTTGGTCGCGCTTGTCTCGGGCAGTTCCGAATATCCCTGAATCTCGTTGTATTGCGCAGGAAATAACAAATTATTCATTGGATAGAAAAATACCGGTTCCGGACTCCATGGCCACAACCTATGAAACTGCAGAATGGTTTATGGAACGGACTGGATCGTTGTCACCGGAATTGAGTTTCTCGGCACTGGGAATCGATATAAGTGACCTTGATCGCCTCCCCTACCAAACCCGACAGGAGTTACAGTGCAGTCTTATTCCGGGATTCTTCAATCGGGACAAAGTTAAGGCACTAGCAGAAAAGTGGCGGGACGGATCGAGCGTATCCGAGACTGCTTATTGGCTGGGCCTCAGCACACAAACTGTAGCCTCACTCGTGGAACTGGGCGAGCTTGTCGTCCAAAAGTACAATGTCGATGGTACCTACTCAATTGATCGCAAGTCCTCGCGTGATCTCTTCCAGCGGGTCAGCCAGCAACTTGAACCCAAGCATTTACTTCGCGATCAACATTATGGCCTTGTTCCTTTGGATCAATTGTATTTATACGGCCTTTCGAGAACGGTGGAAGCGAAGTTCCTGCAATGTGTGGAAAAAGGGTATATCCCAGCTTTTGAACCGACCCTCGCAGCCACATGGCAATTGGGAAAGATCAATATTCCTATTGGAATAGTCCAACCGCTTAGCGAATTGATCCTGATGGAATGCTCGAGAGCAAAAGGTGGCAGTGCTACTCCCCCCCACTCAGAATTACAACAATCCTCTGCGCTGACCACATTACAGCCAGTCGAAGATGAATCGCTTCGCGGTTACTTTGAACGATTTAAACAGGCGAACAACCGCGAAGAATCCGATTGGCCTAACCGCCTACTTGAGGCTCGATACGGTAGCGATTTGAATTTTATTGCTGACTCAGGACACATAAGACAAATTGCGGATTTTTTGAGTTTGTCTGTTAATCAAGTTAAGGCGATGACCCTTCATCGCTTCGCGCCGCAGGTAATTGGTGTCGAAAAGTGGGATGAAAGGGTAGACGCTATCTTTCTTTCAGATCCCAAGAGGATACGCATTTGCCCTTACTGCTATGCAGAAACAAGAACATTCTTGTTGCCCTGGCTGATGCGGCAAGTGACAACGTGTCAAAAACATCGGGTCGTCTTAGTGGATCGATGTAATGTTTGCGGAAAGAAGTTGTCTGACGCGGAAAAGTGTCCGAACTGCAACACGTCGCCCGCAGAGATGAAAGCTACCTCTATTGATGAGCATGATTTGGCCAGTGTCAAATGGAGCGACTTGGTTTACAAAGCGATCAATGGCAAAAATTCCGTGACGCTGGCTGATGAAGCTTTTCCAATCTCATCACTCGATACGCGACAATTCTTTTCAACAACTCTTAAATTAGGCGCCCTACTGGTTGAGTATGAT
>JBJKOR010000030.1:0-1099 GCA_046707185.1 Anaerolineales bacterium
CAATTATCCCGTCGCCGCATAATAACTATGTCATTGCGAGGAGCCGCGTAGCGGCGATGTGGCAATCTCCTGTTTTTATCTAACTGACTATTCACAGATTACTTGAGATTGCCGCAGGTGCTTCGCACCTTCGCAATGACATGTATGTGAGAATTCAATGTCCGAAACCAAACAATTAACCTTACCCATCACCGGCATGTATTGTGCCAATTGCGTCTCAACCATCGAGCGCAACCTGAAAAAGGTCAATGGTGTACAAAGCGCGGTCGTCAATTTGTCATCGGAACGTGCCTTGGTTCAATTCGATCCGCTGACAACCGGCCTCGGCGATATGATTGCACGCGTCCAACGCGCCGGATACGGAATCGCGACCGGCGAGGCGGACCTCATCATCAAGCGTCTCGCCGATGACAGCGATGCGCGGCGACTCGAAAATGCCCTGCAAAAAGTCGAAGGCGTGATCGAAGCCTCGGTCAGCATCACAACTGAACGGGCGCGCGTCAAATACGTGCCGACGGTGGTGAGTCAGGCCGAGATAAGAGCAGCCGTTTTGAAGTCCGGATTTGAAGCGTTGGAACTCGGTAGCGAAGCGGAAGATGCGGAGGCCAAAGCGCGTCAATACGAGATCAATACACAGCGTCGACTTCTTATCACGGGTCTGATCTTTACTGTTCCACTGTTCCTGTTTTCGATGAGCATGGACTTTGGCCTGCTGCCCATGGCGTGGAGGGAGACAACTTGGGCGATGCTGGTGATGTTTGTGCTGGCCACGCCCGTTCAATTCTATGTGGGCTGGCAATATTATACCGGCGCATTCAAAGCGTTGCGCACCGGCTCGACCAATATGGATGTGTTGGTCGCGATGGGTTCATCGGTCGCCTACGTTTTTTCATTGGCGATCATGTTGCGCTTGCTTCCTGGACACGTGTATTTTGAAACGTCGGCGATGATCATCACGTTGATTCGCATTGGGAAGTTTTTGGAAGCGCGCGCCAAGGGACGTACTTCCGACGCGATCAAAAAGCTGATGGGTTTGCGCGTCAAGATGGCACATGTCGTTCGCGCGGGGGCCGAGGTGGATGTGCCCGTGGACGAAGTG